>CAMPKG010000245.1 GCA_946887085.1 uncultured Sphingobacteriales bacterium | reverse complement strand
GCCATTGAAATGAAACCTGCGCTGGCGATATTTTCGGCCGGTGGCAGTGTGTCGCTGGAGCTGGCTCCGAAGTTTGCAGAAACTGGTTGCTACGTAGTGGACAATTCATCGGCATGGCGTATGCATCCTGATAAAAAACTCATCGTACCTGAGGTGAATGGTCATGTGCTTACAAAGGATGACCTGATAATCGCCAATCCCAATTGTTCTACCATACAAATGGTGATGGTATTGAAACCCCTGCATGATAACTATGGTATCAGGCGAGTGGTAGTGAGTACCTACCAGTCGGTAACAGGCACCGGCCAGAAAGCAGTTGCCGAGTTGCTTGATGAAAGAGCGGGTGGTAAGGGCCATGGAGTATACCCGCACCCGATAGACATGAATGTGATCCCGCACATCGACGTCTTCCAGGATAATGGCTACACTAAGGAAGAAATGAAGATGATGCTGGAGACCTGTAAGATCATGGGTGATGAAAGCATAAAAGTAACTGCCACCACGGTGCGCGTGCCTGTGATGGGCGGCCACAGCGAAAGCGTGAATGTAGAACTGAAGGACGCCTTCGAGGAAAATGATGTGCGCGAGATGCTCACAAACATGCCGGGCGTGGTAGTTATCGATAATCCGAAAGAGAACGCCTACCCCATGCCCATCTATGCCGCCGGTAAAGACGAAGTATTTGTAGGCCGCATTCGCCGCGATCATTCACAACCCAATACCCTCAACTGCTGGATCGTGTCAGACAACCTGCGCAAGGGCGCTGCGACCAATGCCGTGCAGATAGCAAAATACCTGCACACACAGGGCTGGATATAGACTTATGTCATAAGATTGTAAAACGCTGGTAGTCATCTCCTATTGAGGAAAATGGGTCTGTACCTTTGGTATTCAAATCAATTTTCCTCGATGAAAATAAAATCTTTACTTTTTGCAACGGCATTGTTCGGCAGCTTGCAGGCGGGAGCCCAGGCATGGGTGTCCGACTCTGTAGAAATGGGTGCAGGTTATGCCAACGATATTTTCTACAACCTGGGTACAGGTAACGAAAAAGTTCAGGCGGCTAACGACTGGGACCTCGCTTTCCAGATCAATAAATTCGGAGATCGTCAATTCAACGCAACTATCCGCGCTAACCATATCAAGCGCAAAGTAGAAGTGTACTCACTGCACATGGCAGTTGACGATAATACTTTTGCCAACGTGTCTGCTTCAGATACTTCAGGTAAAACAAGTCGCTTCATGCAGCTGATGAACGTAGATACCAGTTGGGGCGAAGGTGCTTTCTACCAGAACAGGGATAAAACTGACCAATTTGATTTTGGATGGGGTATGTACCAGGGATTTCCTGACCACAACCTGCTGGGCGATTCGGTTTACCTGGTAAAAGTGAACGGAACTGCTTATAAAATGTGGGTGAAAGAATATATCAGCATGGATACAAACCTTATCGGCTACAAATTCCGTGTTGCTAAGCTGGATAACACCAACGACAACTCTGTTTATGTAAAGAAGAAAGATTATCCTAACAGGTTGTTCGTTTACTACGATATCGCAACAAACACCTTCATCAACCGTGAACCTGCGCGCAACGATTGGGACCTGGTGTTTACCCAATATGCCAAGATCGACCCCAATGGCGGACCTATGATGGGTGGCCCGAGCCCGATCGCTTTCACAGGTGTGCTCAACAACCTGGACGCAACAATTGCTGAAGTGAAAACTTCTGACCTTGATAACCAGGTTCACACAGGTAAAACTTATTCGCTTGAGATCAACACCATAGGTGATGACTGGAAGGCTCCCATCGGCAGCCCTCCAACAGGCTATAGCATAGATACTGTTACTTATTTTGTTAAATCGAAAACAGCGCAGCAGTATGTACAGATCAAGTTCACCCGTTTCGACGGGGCAAGTGGCGGCAACACAGGTAAGATCGTATTTGCAAAACGCAATGTTGCTACGTTAAAGGTGAAAGATGTGAAGAGCAATATCAGTTCATACGCAATCGTGCCTAACCCTGCCGTGAACGATGCAAGTTTTGTTCTGGACGCAAAGGATGCAGCAAAAGGTGCAAACCTGCTGGTTACTGATATAACGGGCAAAGTGATGATGAATAGCGTCGTTGACCTGCAAAAAGGCCTGAATGCTTTCACGATAAACACCTCGGGGTACGCAACAGGAACGTATGTCGTTACGTTATCTAGTGGTAGCTGGAAGGTAGCTGACAAGATGATAGTACAACACTAGTAGTTGATTGATCATAACAGAAAGTTCAGCTATCGGAAGGTGGCTGAACTTTTTTAACTAAGATAAAAACTGATAAAGCTGAAGACGATATTGATCTGCGTGGTACTGATGGCATCAGCTGTATCTTCTTTTGCGCAGCAGCTGGTGGTAAATGTAGCCGACAATAACAACCGGCCTGTAGAATTTGCTTATGTCAATGTCTACAACCTCGCACGCGTCCTGCAGCAAACCGAACAGACCAATGAAGCTGGGGTGGCGACGCTTAACATCAGTAGTTTCCCCGTAAGGGTAGAAGTCGTTGCCGCCGGCTATGAAAGCGCCATAAGGCAATTTGATGCCTATCCCGGCACGGCAAGTGTTGATTTTAGTATCACAAAAAAATATGCATCGCTCAACGAAGTGGTGGTAACCGGCGTTGCGAAACCGGAGCGTTTAAAGGATGCATTGTCTACTTACCAGGTGATCACGCGTACGGCTATAGAAGCACAGGGAGCCGTTACCCTGAATGAAGTGTTGAAGAACCAATTGAATATGCAGGTAGGCAATGACCAGGTACTGGGTTCCAATATTTCAATGCAAGGCCTGCAAGACCAGGGGAATAAAGTAAAAATTTTGATAGATGGCCTGCCGGTAAACGGCCGCGAAGACGGGAACGTCAACCTATCCCAGATCAATATGAACAACGTTGAACGTATAGAAATGATTCAAGGTCCCATGAGCGTGATCTATGGCACAGACGCACTCGCCGGTGTGATCAATATTATCACAAAGAAAGATAGCAAGCCATTCAATCTCAACCTAGGATGGTATTTTGAAACCGTTGGTAAATACAATATTGACGGAACGCTTGGCCTTAAGCTGAACAAGCGAAGCCATGTAAGTTTAGGTGGTGGGAGAAATTATTTCGACGGCTGGAAATATCTTGACACAGCTATTGTGGAAGCAGGTGAAAGTTTGCTTTTGCAGCGTTACATGCTGTTCAAACCTATTGAACAATACGTCGGCAACCTTGCGTATAATTACATAGCACCTTCAGGCTTTAAATTGAATGTTGCTTCTGATTACCTGGACGAAAAGGTAACTAACCGTGGTCCAATCAATACATGGAATTATTTTTCTGGTGCCCGTGCCTATGATGAGTACTATCGTACTAAGCGGGTGATGAACCGAGCGTCAGCCGGCGGCAAATTAGGAAAGACGGGCGCGTGGCAAAGTCAGAATGGCTATTTCATTTATTATCGCACCAGGACAAGGGTAGAAAAAAACCTGGTAACGATGTCAGAGATACCGACCCGTGGCTTAGGCGATCAGGATACTTCTACATTCAGGAATATTTATCTGCGAGCAAATTATACTAATAAAGCGTATGATTTCGATTATAACTTAGGCTACGACATTAATTTAGAGAATGCGAATAGTCTTAAGATCGCAGGTGGCCGTAAGAGCTTGCAAGACTACGCCTTGTACGCCACCCTCGCCCGTCATTTTGATAATAACAAACTCACTGTACAGTTGGGTGTGCGTGCGGCTTACAATAGTGCGTACGCGCCGCCTGTTATCCCATCAATCAATGTTTTGTATAAACCTGCTGAAAAGCTGCAATTGCGTGCGTCTTATACTGAAGGATTCCGCGCTCCATCGCTTAAAGAGCAATACCTGGAGTTTATCGACCAGAATCACTATGTTATAGGATCGCTCGATCTAAAAGCAGAGAAAGGACATCACGTGCAGCTTTCGGGTTCGTACCAGGTTTTTGAAAAGCAGGCCGATTATCTTCAATTTATTCTTACTGGGTATTATAATAACGTATTCGACGGTATTAAGCTATTAAAAGTGAGCCCCGACGACAGTGCGGACAACCAGTACATTTATGGCAACCTCCAGCACCAGGAAAATGTTATCGGGTCGTTCCAGATTGATGGCCGCAAGTCAGATATTTATTATCGGGCAGGTTATTCAATTATCTATACGATGGCTGAAACTGGTCGCTATGATGGATTTGCGGCCTCAGAAGCTACCGCGACTCTTCAATATAACTGGCGCAAACCTGGCATCAATTTTAATTTGTTCTATAAACTTACAGGTGCGCAACCCTTCCTAATGACCGGCGTCGACGGTACAGTTAGTTATTCGGGCAGGCAGGATGCTTACTATTTCATGGACGCATCCGTTGAGCGGAAATTCTACAAGAACAGGCTGCAACTGATAGCCGGAGTGAAAAATATCTTCGACATACAAACGCCGAGAACAACAGGTGTGCAAATGCAAAGTTCCGCACACGGCGGAGAAGGTGTTGGCAGTTTCCTGCCGCGCAGCTTCTTTACCTCGCTACGATTGAATATAGATTGATCATAAGTATAATCAGAAAAAAGATCCCCCGCGTCTGCAGGGGATCTTTGCTATTAGAAGTTTTGTTAGCAGTTGATCTTGCCGACTCTTTTTTCGTGGCGCCCGCCTTCAAAAGGCGTAGAGAGGAAGACATCCGTCATCTTATGTGTTTCATCGAGCGATACAAACCTTGCAGGCATACAAAGCACATTGGCATTGTTATGCTGGCGCGCAAGCGATGCCAGTTCGTCGCCCCAGCAAAGCGCCGCGCGGATGCCTTTGTGTTTGTTGGCCGTCATGCATACACCATTACCGCTGCCGCAGATGAGGATGCCGGCTGCAGCCTTACCATCTTCTACCATCGACGCTACAGCATGTGCATAGTCGGGATAGTCGGTACTCTCGTTGCTATGTGT
>CAMPKG010000244.1 GCA_946887085.1 uncultured Sphingobacteriales bacterium | reverse complement strand
GGAAGAGGTGAAAGATGGTGAGCAGGGTTTTACCGCCCTGGGCATCAGCGACATTATGCGCGAGAACAATTGGCAAACCATAGATCTGCTCAAGCTCGATGTAGAAGGGGCTGAAAAAACACTATTCACTACCGGCTACGGCGACTGGCTGCCGCGAACAAAGGTGTTGATAGTAGAAACACACGACCGCTGGATCAAAGGAACTTCCAAGGCCGTATTCGCAGCAGTGAGTAAATACAATTTCTCCTGCAGGGTGCAGGGCTACAACTTCGTTCTTTTTAATGAGGACCTTGCTTAGTATTTTTTCTTACTGAAGAAATCTTTCAGTTCACGGCTCATTTGCTCACCACGTATTTTCAGGTCTTTCAGTTCGCCGCTCATATTATGTTTCATTGTATGAAAATCCATCGGTGAGCCCCCGGACATGTATTTCATGTCTTCGGGAGTACGGGCAACAGGAATTAGGATCCAGGCAAGTATATAAGCTGGAATACCGATCAATGCTGTTAAAAACATAACCACAAAAACTAGTCGTACTATAACCGGATCAATGTCAAAGTAATTTGCTATGCCGCTGCAAACGCCACCAATAATTCTGTCGTTAGGGTTGCGGAATAGCCTGCGGCTGGAATAATGATAGTGCGGACCGGGTGCATAAGGTGCAGGAAAATGGCTGGCGGGGTTGCCTGATGCATCCCTGCCTTCGTTCAGTGCGCTTGCGGGGCCAAGTGTTTCTATCACCTTCACTACATCCATTTTATCAACCGCATGCGTGCCCGACTGGACACGTGCGGTAAATAGTTCGGCTATACGGCCCTCGATATCCTGTATGATCTCTTCTTTGCCTTCTTCGCCGGCAAAATGCCTTTCGAGGGAGCTGATGTAATCTTTAAGAAGGAGGTATCCATCCTCTTCAATGGGTATTAATCGTCCTGCAATGGTTATCTGGATGATGCGTTGCATAATGCTGGTTTTATAATGTGGTGGTTAAATGATTGACTGCGTTGCTGAGCTCATCCCAGGTTTGCCTGAGCTGTGCATAAAATTTCACCCCGGGTTTGGTGAGCGCATAATACTTACGCGGCGGCCCGCTGGGAGATTCCTCCCACCTGTAAGTGAGAAAGCCAGCATTTTTCAGCCGGGTGAGCAAGGGATACAACGTGCCCTCCAACACCACCAGCCGCGCTTCTTTCAGCTGTTCAAGTATATCGCTGGGGTATGCCTCCTTCTCGCGCTGGATAATGCCAAGTATGCAAAGCTCCAGCAGCCCTTTTCTCATTTGCGATTCTGTATTCTCTATAGCCATTCTCCGGATTTCTGGTACAAATGTATGCATAATTGTAATACTATGCAATGCATAGTACCTTTTTATGGAAAATATTTTGTTAAGTACAGTAGCGATTGAAAACGTTTGATTTATGGCCGGTTTGACAGACCTTTGGGGGATGGAGTTTCGGAAAATAACGGAAGCTGATGTGGCTTTTTTCCGGTTGGTGCCGGGAATGGTGAATGTGTTTGTGGATGAAGAGAACCTGGCCATCGCTGCATCTGATCAGACAGAAGACCTGCATTACTTGCCCGAAGTAGTGTTGCAGCCCGGAACCGTAGAGGCAGTCAGCGCCATAATGAAATATTGCAACGAACATTTGTTGCCCGTTACCCCTCGCGGGGCAGGTACTGGCCTTAGCGGTGGCGCGCTTCCTGTGCATGCCGGGGTGGTGCTGGATATGAAACGCTTCAACAAGATCATTAATGTAGATAAGCGCAACCTGCAGGTGGTAGTGGAGCCGGGAGTGATAACGCAGGAACTGCAGGAGCATGTAAAAGCAGAAGGCCTGATGTACCCACCCGATCCGGCGAGTAAGGGTTCCTGCTTTATAGGAGGAAATGTTTCAGAGAATTCAGGAGGCCCGCGTGCCGTGAAATACGGTGTGGTGAAAGACTACGTGCTTAACCTGGAGATAGTATTGCCAAATGGTGAAGTGCTCTGGACCGGCGCGAACGTTTTAAAAAATGCAACAGGCTATAACCTGACTCAATTAATAGTAGGCAGCGAAGGCACACTGGCGGTTATCACGAAAATAGTATTGAAGCTGATACCCGCCACGCTGCACGACCTGCTGATGCTGGTTCCATTCCGCTCATCGATAGAAGCCTGTGCGGCGGTGAATGCTATATTTATGGCAGGCTACCTGCCATCGGCGCTGGAGTTCATGGAGCGCGATGCTATAGAATGGTCGATGAAATATGTGCAATCGGCGGGAGTTTCTTTGCCCGACGATATACAGGCACACCTGCTGATAGAAGTTGATGGCAATAACCTCGATCAGCTGTATAAAGAAATGGAAGCGATCTCGGAAATTGTACAGCAGTATGATATCGACGAAATATTATTTGCTGATAGCCACGAGCAAAAACAAATGCTCTGGACGCTGAGGCGCAAAGTCGGTGAGGCTGTGAAAAGCAATTCCATCTATAAAGAAGAAGATACCGTGGTGCCGCGAGCCGAGTTGCCGGAACTGCTGCGCATTATAAAAGAGATAGGAAAAGAATATGGTTTTCATTCAGTGTGTTATGGCCATGCCGGTGACGGCAACCTGCATGTCAACATAGTGAAAGGCAACATGAGCGACGAGGACTGGAAGGTAAAATTACCCGAAGGGATACGTAAGCTTTTCGGAGAAGTAGTGCGGCTGGGGGGGACTATATCAGGCGAGCATGGCATTGGCCTGGTGCAGAAAAGTTATATCGACATTGCATTCAACGAGGTGCAGCTGGGCCTGATGAAAAACATCAAACAGGTATTTGATCCCCATGGCATTTTGAATCCCGGGAAGATATTTGCCTGAGTTTTAAGAGAACTTTTACATCTCAGGCTGCCGACAGCGCACGCGGCCGCGCGCAGAGCGCGTTTTTACTATAACTTCGTTGCAGATAAGTTTATATGAAGAAGATATTATTAGCATTAATAGTTTCTGTTACAGGTGTTAGCGCGTTTGCGCAGGATACGGTTTACAGCAGCAGCGGCCGCCCTGTCAGCGATTACCGCAAAAGGCAGAAAGAAGAGGATAAGAAATTTGATAAAAGTAAATTGATATTTGGTGGAGGGTTGATATTTGGTATCGGAAATGGAATAACTAATCTTGGGTTGTCACCAATAGTCGGATACCGATTTACTGATAAATTAGCGGCCGGAATTGGTCTTGGCTATCAATACTATGGTAACAAACAGGCGAAGCAGTACTACGACACATCACAACCCACTCCATATCCTGTAAACGATTTTCACTTAAAGACGTCCATATATTCGGCTAGCCTGTGGGCGAGATATCTCGTGTTCAACAATATTTTTGTGCACCTCGAACCTGAAATGAATAGCTACAAGAGATTTGTCGATTGGGAGAATAACTATTCTGTTGAATTGGAGAGGGTTTTTGTTCCGAGTATATTGGTTGGAGCAGGAATCAGACAACCAATCACAGATCGCTTATCATTGGTCGGCATACTTCTTTATGATGTGTTGCAAGAGCCGGGCAGCCCATATTACAGGCGTGTAGACATCCGCTTCGGCTTCAACGTAGGCTTCTAAAACATCTTCTTTTTATATCTGAGAGCTTTTTAGGGAAAGCTCTCATTTTATTTTATTTTCACATTCATGGGTTCTGCTGTTTTGCTATATATCGTCCTGGCATATTTCATGTTGCTGCTGGGCATCGCTTTTTACACCTCACGCAATTCCAACAACGAATCTTTTTTCATCGGCAACCGCAGCAGTAAATGGTGGGTGGTAGCCTTCGGCATGATCGGCACCTCGCTGTCGGGTATGACCTTTATCTCGGTGCCCGGTACGGTTGGGCCACAGGGGTTCAACTATTTCCAGGTGGTTATCGGTTATTGGTTAGGGTATTTTGCTGTGGCTTTTATCCTGTTGCCGATCTACTATAGCATGAACCTGACATCTATCTATACTTATCTCGATAAGCGTTTAGGTATCACATCTTACAAAACAGGGGCGTTGTTCTTTATCCTGTCGAGAACACTGGGGGCTACGCTCAGGCTCTACCTCGTAATAAAAGTACTGGAGAAATTTATCCTTGAGGATATGGGCATTCCCTTCGAGATCACTTCCATTATCATTCTTGCGCTCATTCTTCTTTATACGTATCGTGGTGGGGTAAAAACAATTGTGTGGACAGACACGCTGCAAACTACTTTCATGTTACTTGGGCTTGTTGTTTGCGTTATTTATATAATGAACAATCTTGGCCTCGATCTGAGCTCAACCTGGCAGGCCATGCAGGAAAAAGGCTATGCAAAGCTCATTTACACCGACCCGATGGCTCCTAACTTTTTCCTGAAACAGATACTTGGCGGTGCATTCATCACCATCGCCATGACGGGACTCGACCAGGAGATGATGCAAAAGAACATCAGCGTAAGCAACCTGAAAGATTCACAGAAGAACATGATCACTTTCTGTTTTACGTTGCTGGTGGTCAATTTCCTTTTCCTCTTGCTGGGCGGGCTGCTTTACTTATATGCCGATGCGCATGCAATTACCGCTACCGGCGATGACCTCTTCCCGACCATAGCTGTACAAAGCGGCCTGCCATTCTTTATTACCGTTTGTTTCCTGATAGGCCTGGTATCGGCACTCTTCCCCAGCGCAGATGGGGCACTAACCGCCCTTACATCTTCTTACTGCATCGATATCCTCGGCATGAAACGCCGTAGCGACTGGGATGAGAAAAAGAAATCGAAAGTTCGCCTGATCGTGCATAATGTATTTGCCATCATATTCCTCGCCTGTGTGTTCTTTTTCCGTGAGGTGGATAATGGCTCGTTGATACAAACACTGCTGGTAGTGGCGGGTTATACCTATGGCCCGCTGCTGGCGTTGTTTGCATTTGGGATACTGACAAAAAGAAAATTGATAGAAGGAGCAGTGCCGGTTATCTGCCTGCTGGCTCCCATTGTTTGTTATATACTGAAGGAGCATGACAAAGAG
>CAMPKG010000243.1 GCA_946887085.1 uncultured Sphingobacteriales bacterium | reverse complement strand
GTAAAGATTCCAATGATTTGAAAAGCTTGTTCTCGAATTTATCATAGTGCCCTATCAATACTACCTTGCCATCTGCCTGCTTCACCTGCTTTTTTATATCGAACATCTGGCCGTAATAACGGATCTCATCATGCTTCATCCAGACAAGATCAGCACTACCCTGTAGCTCAAAAGCAGGCAGGATGATCGTGTCGCGAAACTTTAAATGGCCCCGATGACTGCGCACATATTCGTAAGATATTTTCCTCGCCGCGTTCCAGGCTATGAAACCCGCATTGCACCATATCATAACGGCCAACAGAAACAGCAGGCCCAGTTTGCCGGCGTTGTTTCGATATGCAGAAGTTTGTCTCAAGAAAAAAGTCCTGCTTTGCAGGACTTAAAAGTAGAAAAGTTTAGTTGTTATTTACTGGCCTTTCATCGCCGTTTTGGCGGCCTGCAGTACTTCCTTGCTATCCGACTGGTTGTTGTGCACGAATGCTACGATCTCGCAATGATCGGGATTCCACGATCCGTCCACCTGGTAAATAAATGTGCGCTCGTATACACGGCCGGGCTCCTTTGAGAAAATATCAGCTAAAAACCTGTCCCCCTGGTAATCGGTAATAATATCCCTAAGCGTATGCTTGAAAACATAGTCCTCTTTAGTAGTGCCGTCGGGCATGTCTTGTTTATCCACCAATCCGTCCTCCAGCACAGCCACCGTAAGGAACTGGTCTCTTGCCACGGCTTGCAGGTAGGCCACCGTTACTTTTATCGTAGCGGTTTTTGAAGATTCATCATAACTACTGATCACACGTACGTTTGCCTGCGGCACCGTATTTATCTGGGCATCCATCGCTGCTGACCATGCGCCAGGGAATAATAATATATTATTATTGAACGGTGTGCGATTTACACCTGCTGTAGGCATCGCGGCTACCAACCCGAAAACAGTTCGGGAAATCTCAGTGCCGTCCGTGGTCCGGAAATCGTACTTCGCTCCGCTTTTGGGCTCGCTTTGTTTAAAATCGAACAAATGTATCTCGATAGGAATGATCTTGTCCGGGTTTGACGAAACAGCCGAGTTAAGCAGTTCACGTGCATTGGGGCAAGGCGAGCAGGACGCTCCTGTAAACTCTTCCACCAGCACAACGCGTTGATCGGCGGCTTCAACCTTGGCAAGATAGCTGGTGTCTGAAGCAACAGGTGATTTACCAAAGTCTATGGCAGGGCCTTTTTCGGTACATGCACTGAACGTCGCCGCACCCACCAGCAAAAGCGCACAAAGCTTTCTCATTGAATTAGTTTTAAGGGTACGAATTTAGGTAAGATTGCTGATTTTAGGATAAGTTTTCAGTCATATATGACAATAAACAGGCTTTCAGTTACCTTTACCACCAGGAAAAACGTACGAAATGGAAGAAAGCAAAAGGCAGAAACAGGTAGGTAAACTGGTAATGGAAGAGTTGAGCGATATTTTCCAGCGCGAGGGCTATAATATTGTGGACGGAGGGATGATCTCCATATCGAAAGTTACGTTGACCCCGGACCTGCTGGAGGCCCGCGTGTACCTGAGCATGTTCCAGGTAAAGGATATAGCCAAAATGATGCATGAAATAAAGGAGAAGACCTGGGATTTCCGTAAACAGCTGGGGCAACGCCTCAAAAATCAGCTGCGCCGGGTGCCGGAGCTACAATTCTTCACCGACGATACCCTTGACTATGTTTTCAAAATGGAAGAACTCTTCAAGAAAATAAAAGAAGAGGAAAAACCCGGCAATCAACAGTCTGACGACAGTCAATGAACCGAACACTGACCTGGCAACTCGCGTGGCGATACCTGCGCGGCAAACGTACCGCTAACATTGTACCAATACTATCACGCATCAGCATGGTAGCGATAGCAGTATCCAGCGGAGCCATGATCGTCATGTTCTCGGTGCTCAATGGTTTTACCGACCTGGTGAGTGATCTCTACAAAGCTTTTTATCCCGAAATAAAAATTACCGCAACGCGCGGAAAATTCTTCTCGCTCGAAGATCAGCAATGGAATGCTGTTAAAGGAACTGCGGGCATTACAAATATTACCACCGTACTTGAAGACAATGTACTGCTTACCGGCAACGATGAAACTAAAGTAGCTGTTTTAAAAGGTATTGACCAAGGCTTCTTTGATGTCAACCCTGTAAAGCCGTTCATCGTGGAAGGCCGCGATTCAGTGTCAGCAGTATCTCAAACTGCGCTGATGGGGATGCAGATTGCAAATGAAATGGGCCTTGACATTAACAATGTATTCAGCACGCTGATGCTGCATTATCCCAACCCTCAGGCTACGAACATCGCACTTAATCCGCAATCAGCATTCAACACGCTGGAGCTGAAACCTGACGGCATCTTCCAGATACAGGATGAATTTGACAGCAAATACATACTCGCCCCGCTTTCTTTGGCACAGGGACTCATGCAGGCAAACGGGCAATACTCTTCTGTTGAAATAAAACTGGCCGACGGCGCTGATGCCGACCATATAAAAAAAGAGCTTGCCGGTAAGCTTGGAAAAAATTACCTCGTGGCAACAAGGTTTGAGCAGAACAGGACACTGTACATGGTTATGAAAAGTGAGAAATGGGCAGTATACGCAATACTCGTCCTTGTTTTGCTGATCGCTTCCTTCAACATGGTGGGCGCGTTAACGCTGCTGGTGCTCGAAAAACAAAAGGACACATCGATACTCAAAGCGATGGGCGCACAGCCGCGTGCGATACAAGGTATATTTCTAACGGAAGGTGTTTTATGGTCTTTGACAGGCGGTGTAGCAGGACTCATACTCGGTACCTTGCTGAGCCTTGGCCAAAAACATTTTCAATGGATACGCATGCAGGGCAACTTTATCATCGAAGCCTACCCTGTGTCGATAGAATGGATGGACTTTATTCTTATCCTTTTTACAATAGTACTGGTAGGACTTCTTGCTGCATGGTACCCGGCTGCACGCGCCAAAAAAACACAGGTGCAGTTACGGAGTAACTAGCACCTGGAATTTGTTATTTGGGATTTGCTTCTACATTTTTTCCGGCAGCCTGATGCCCAGCAGGTTCATCGCATGGCGTAATACCTGCGCTGTCATGATGATGAGCATGAAGCGCAGTTGTTTTTTCTCTTCGTTTTCTGCACGGGCAATGCTGTGTTCGTCGTAGAACGAGTTGAACTCCTGGGCCAGCTGGAACGAATAATTACACAGTTCCGATGGATTGAATTCGCTAGCCGCGTTTTCAACTATCACAGGATATTGCTCCAGCATCACGGCCAGTTTCTTTTCTGCTTTTGTTATCTCCTGCGTCAGGTGGAAAGACTGGAACTTAGTGCTGTCGGGCAACAGGGGCACGCCTTCTTTTCTCAATATCGAACAGATACGAGCGTGCGCATACTGAATGAATGTTGCCGTGAAACCATGCAGGTCTATAGACTCCTTGGGATCGAAGATCATTTTCTTCCTCGGGTCTACACGCAGCAGGTAAAATTTCAACGCACCCATACCGATAGTCTCGTACAACTTCTGCAACTCCTCCTGCGAGAACCCTTCGGTCTTCCCGGCAGCTTCCGTTTGCTCCTGCGACAGGTGGATCATCTCATCCATCATATCATCAGCGTCCACCACGGTGCCTTCGCGGCTTTTCATTCTGCCGGTGGGCAATTCCACCATGCCATAAGAAAGATGGTAAATGCCATCGGCGCAAGGTTCTCCAACCTTCTTCAATATCAGCTTGAGCACCTGCATGTGGTAATTTTGCTCATCGCCTATCACATAAACAGACTGGTCGAGTTTGAAATCGTTGAACTTCAGCTTTGCCGTTCCCAAGTCTTGCGTGATGTACACTGAGGTGCCGTCACCACGCAGCAATAATTTATGATCGAGCCCTTCGTCTGTAAGATCCACCCAAACCGAGCCGTCTTCTTTTTTATAGAGTACACCTTTGTGCAGGCCTTCTTCCACTATGGCTTTACCCAGCAGGTAGGTGTCACTTTCATAATACCATTTATCAAAATCAACGCCCAGTCTTTTATAACTCGATTCGAAGCCTTTATACACCCAGCCATTCATCATCTGCCAGAGGCTATATATTTCTTTGTCGCCAGCTTCCCATTTACGAAGCATTTCCTGAGCCTCTTTCATGACGGGAGCCTCTTTTTCAGCTTTCGCTTCTTCCATACCTCCCGCTACCAGTTCGGCTACTTCTTTCTTATAGGCATCGTTAAACTTCACATAATAGTCTCCCACAAGATGGTCGCCTTTAACGCCAATGCGCTCAGGCGTATCACCATTTGCATACCGCTGCCAGGCGATCATCGACTTGCAGATATGTATGCCCCGGTCGTTGATGAGGTTGGCTTTGACTACCTGGTTGCCTGTCGCTTTTAAAATATTGGACACCGCATACCCCAGGAATATGTTACGCATATGCCCGAAGTGCAGCGGTTTGTTGGTGTTGGGTGAAGAATATTCAACCATCACGCGGCGGTCGTGCTTTGATCTTTCGCCATAGTGCGGGTCGTTGAAATGATTTTGCAGGAAGGATACCCAGTAGCTATCCTTAACGGTCATGTTCAGAAAACCGCTTACTATATCATAACCGCTAAACAGGGAACATTTTTCCAGCAGGTAGTCGCCTATTTGTTTACCGAGGACGTCTGGCTTTTGTCGCAGCTGCTTTACGAAAGGGAACAATACTACGGTATAGTCGCCTTTGAATTCAGGCTTGGTCAGGTTAATAGTTATCGAAGCCGGGCTGATCTCCACATCCGGGAAAAGATGCTTCAGGGCATCCTCGGTAGCGCATTTTATCTGTGCGGCAAGCGTCATCTGTTCTGCTGTTTTTTGTGCAAAAGTAATGTGGAAGCGGTGATATTGACCGCCAAAATGAAAAAAGCCCTCCCGCCAGCGGCGGGAGGGCTTTACATCCGTTATTAAAAGGCTAGATTAGTTATAGTTAACTATTACGCTGAAAGGCACATCAGAAGTATAAGTACCTGT
>CAMPKG010000242.1 GCA_946887085.1 uncultured Sphingobacteriales bacterium | reverse complement strand
ATATAACACCCCCTGAAAGAGCTGCCCTCCTATATCCTTCGCCTCGTCCATCAGCCTTTGCGTCTCCGTTACCGCCGGGTGATCCTTATACACGTTAAAATAGCCCCGCGCTTTGTAGATCATCGGGCGGCCTATGCTCTCGGGCTTTACCCTGCTCAGGAAATAATCGTCAGGACTGATGGCCCGCAGGATCATGATCGTCTCTAGCGTGCGATGGTGAGTTATCGTGATCGTCTTAGCAGGTTTGCGTGCAAATGCGGGGAAACAAACCAGCTGCGCGACAAAAAGCAAACTGAATAACGCGGGTTTCATTTCAGTACAGGCTGAATAGTTACCGTGAAAATACACAATATATTTTCAACCTATAATGAAGGCAATTATCCTACGTAATCCAGAGCCGCTTGCGCCAGGCTTTTCCATTTAGTTTTGTGATCGTAAGGCACCTGAACCCATTCCTTCATGGCGCGACCCTTCCCTGAGGGATCGAACAATATCGCGCCTTTCAGTTTCAGTGCAGCTGCATGGTCATTGCCAGTCAGCTTGAACACCATACAATCCTGGAAGAAACAAACGAAAGCTTTGCCATTGATCTTGAAACAAGGCTTGCCAAACATCTGGCTTTGTTCTGCGCCGTCCAGCGACTGACCTATTTCTGTATAGAGTTTTTCTTCCTTGGTCATTTTCTAGAAATCTAAGATCGGGTGACGGGTATATGGTTTATTCCTGTCGAACAGGTAGCGAAGCGTCTGCAGCATTCGGGTACGGCTGGCGCCAAGGCTCTCGGCTATATTGATCATCTTGGGGTTGAAATCTCCTATCCACTGCATCTCATATTTCTGGTATTTGGCTGCGGGTTGTATCACCTTAGCACCTTCAACTATCATAAATCCATCTACACCTTTTCCCTGGAATTCAGGCACTATTGCAAACGCGATACCCAGGAAACGGTTACACGGACCAAATCTTTGCAACCATAAAAATTTCAGCTTTTGCAGTAAGCCAAACTTGCCATTGAGATGTTTGAAAAACTGGTTAAGGTCGGGCAGGTTTATCCAAAATGCTATGGGCTCGTTCTTGTAATACGTAAACCAAACTATATCCTCATCCATCACGGGCTTCATCTTCTGGAACATCTTCAGCACCGTGCGTTCTTCCAATGACTTTCCGGCCTTGTGCAAGGCAAATGCCTTATTGTATATCTCTGTAAAATCTTTTGCAAATTTTGGAAGCTGGCTTTTACCGATACGAACGGCCTTGAAATTGGGATCTTTAGATAACTCCTCGTTGCGTTTGTAAAACTTTTCAGGCACTACATCTTTTACGCTCATGCCGAAACACACCTGGTTGAAGTATACTTCAAAGCCATAGTTTTTAAACAGATCGACATAATAAGGCGGGTTGTAGTTCATACAATACAGCGGCTCCTGGAAACCTTCTACCTGTATACCCCACCAGCGTTCACGCTCCCCAAAGTTGATCGGGCCGTCCATGGCTTCCATCCCGTGCTCCTGCAGCCATTGCCTGCAATGGTCAAACATAAAATTGGCGGCATACTGGCTGTTGATGCACTCAAAAAAACCAACACCCCCTGTCGGTTGATCCTGCTTGTATTGTTTATGATAAAAAGCAGCAATGCGGCCGATAACTTCACCTCTGTCGTCCTTCAAAAGCCAACGGCTGCATTCACCTTTTTTAAAAAACTTATTCCTTCCCTTGTCGAAAACCTCTTCTATATCCTTATCCAGCGGACGTATCCAATTGGGGTCATTTTTGTAGATCTCTAAAGGAAGTTCAAGAAAGGCTTTGATATCCGCGCCTGTACTCACTTCGTGCATGTGCATGGCTGCAAGATAATTAATTGGGCAATTAGGTCGGAAAGGGCATTCCAAAAATTAAATAATAACATCATGTGTACCAATTTTCGTTAGCAACAAAAAACATTAGGACTGAATTAACTTAATTATCCCCTTTTCTCATTCAACTAATCACACATTCAACTTAACTTACGTGCCGCATATGCAATGGTTCCTATGGATACTCGCTTTGATGCTGGCAGCCGGTGCCGGGTATTGGGTCTATCGCGCCGACATTAAGCGCGCCGTACCTTATCCCTGGCTAACGGCTACCTTAAGAGGGGCTGTCGTTCTGCTAACGCTTTTATTATTACTGGCGCCGGTCATCACCATCAATCGCAACGACACGCAGAAGCCGGTTATTATTTTCCTGCAGGACGAATCCAGTTCTATATCCTACAATCTCGGCAAAGACACTACAGGGTATAGCAAAGCCGCCGGCGATCTCATCGACAAATTATCGAAAGACTACCGCGTGGTAAGCTGGGGTTTTGGCAGCCACATACAAACCGACAGCCTGTTCCGCTACCAGGATCAATCAACAGATATTTCGGCGGCGCTCTCCCGCGTACAGGAGTTTTACGGTGGCCAAAACCTGGGCGCCATTGTCATGGCCTCTGATGGACGCTTCAACCAGGGCAGCAACCCTCTTTATCAACAAATGTCCGTGCGCAGCCCGCTATATACGGTGGGCATCGGCGATACTGCTTTGCAAAAAGATATAAGAGTAGCGCAGGTATTTTCCAATCGGGTGGTATCGCTCAACAGCCAGTTTGAAATACGCGCTGATATCATCGCCACCCGTTCAGCCGGGTATAGCAACAATGTATCACTTACTGAAGGTGGTAGCAGTATCAGCACATCTGCCATCAACATCAGCACCGATCGTTTCGACCGTTCAGTATCGTTTACATTGAAGGCAGATAAGCCGGGCCTGCATCATTATACCATTAGCGTGCCTGGGGCGGACGGGGAGCAAAATGTAGCTAATAACCGCCGCGACATATTTGTAGAGGTGGTGGATGAAAAGAAAAATATTCTTTTGGCAGCTGCCGCGCCACACCCCGATGTAAACGTGATACGCGAAGCATTAGCGGGTATGGAAAGCTATGGCGTCAGCGTACGTATGGCTGATCAATTGCCATCCTCCTACAGCGAATATGATGTGGTGATACTTCACCAGCTTCCTTCTGTGCACAATGACATCGGCGCATTGCGCGACCTCGATAAACCGATCTGGTACATCATAGGCGCACAAAACCAGTTCCCGATGCTGAACCAGATGCCCGTACCGGCGCAGGCATCTATGAGCTCCGGCTCTTCAAGAAATATCTTCGCTGCTTACAATAGCTCCTTCAACGTCTTTACTCTACCACAAACCCTGAATTCAGTACTTGATAAAATGCCCCCGCTCGGTGTGCCGATGGGCGCTATCCATACTGCACCTGATGTTGATGTATTGCTGCAATCAAGGAGTGGCGGAGAGAACGTTCCGCTGTGGCTGCTGAAGCAGGGCAAAACACCTTCGGCCATGCTTGCCGGGGAGGGTTTGTGGCGCTGGCGATTGTATGAGTACAAGAATTTTGGCAACCATAACGTGGTGGATGAACTTATTCGCCAGACGGTATCTTTTCTTTCCGTCAACAATAACGACAAGCCTTTCCAGGTACAATTGCCCAAGTATGTGTGGAGCGATAAAGAAGCCATCAGCCTGAATGCCTACTTGCTCAACCCTAATAACGAGCAGGTAAACACCGCTGATGTGCAGCTTATTATCACCGACAGTGCCGGGCGCAAACAGAATTATTCCTTCGAACGCTCGGGCTCAGCCTACAAGCTAAATATTGGCATCCGCGCAGGTGGCACTTACAATTATACAGCCACAACAAACTACAATGGTATGCCACTATCTGCGTCAGGCAGCTTTGTTGTAGAAACAATGCCATTGGAGCTGATGCAAACGGGCGCGGACTATCCGCTACTTTATGGCATGGCGAGAAAATACAACGGCTCATTCGTACCGTCCGCGAATATCTCATCGCTTTACGATAGCATTAAGAACAACGTAAACATTAAACCTGTCATCCAGACAAATGTGGAAACTGTACCGCTGGTCGACTGGAAATGGTATTTCTTCCTGATACTTGTTTTTGCAGTAGCTGAATGGCTGCTGCGCAAATACTGGCTGGCGCAATAGATCAAACCTTGGATAGGCCGAACGTGTAACATTTTTCAGGATTGGCAGCCGCATGCTTCAATACTAGGTTCCGGATATAATCATTATCCTGGTAAGGCTCCAGTTTTTCCTGGAGCAGTTCAATATCATTCAGCTGCATACCCTGTCGGATATAGCCCATGCCATAAAAGTTACCTTTCTTCACCAGTATACAGCTTTGCTCATCATCATCGATGCCTTTGTCGAGAAATGCAAAACTGGGCAGGTTTTTTCCTATCCAGTCTATAGCGCGGTCTATTTTTCGATTGTATTTCTTTGGTTCGTTGTGTACAGCGCAGTCCCATTTGGTGTTAGCGCTCACTTCACCATTGTCGCAATCGGCAACTTTCGCAAGGTTACATAAGCGCGGACAGAGATCAAATTCAGCTATCAACTCTCGCAGCCAGTTATGTCCTTCGATGAGCGTATTGAATGTATAAAGTGGCTTGTAATAATTTTTATTCTTCTCTATGGCAAAGCGTTTGAAACCGGAACGATCCTCATACACAAACAAACCGAACTGCGGCAAATAGCCTCGCTGGCTGCGATTGTATATCGGCCATAGCCTGCGTATCTCCGTACTTTCAAGAATATGCGCCATCAATTCGGTAGCACATTCTTTATAGCTGATGCGATGAATGTCGCGCAGGAAATCCTGTTTTTGCTTGCCGGGTTTGTTGTTAGAGAAATGACTTTTAACGCGCTTGAAAATATTGTTGGCCTTACCTACGTATATAGTCTTGCCTGTTCCGTTATAAAAATAATATACGCCCGTGGTGCGCGGCAAATTATCCAATTGCTCTACAGGTAGATGCGGTGGCAGGTATTGCTCCCTGTTGCGCCCTTTCAGCATGCCGGCGATAACGCCATTAGCATCATTGTCTACCAGCATAGTAAACAAGTGGGCAGTTGCCATGGTATCGCCGCCCGCGCGGTGATGGTTGGCTATGCTGT
>CAMPKG010000241.1 GCA_946887085.1 uncultured Sphingobacteriales bacterium | reverse complement strand
ACGCAGTATCATTACCCAGGTTCTCGAAATGTATGGTGTAAGACAGTTTAGTGCCCGGCATTACAGCTCCTTTAGGCGTCACTTCTTTTTCATTCGGGTCAAAAGAAGCTACCACGCTGTCGCAAACCGTTAAAGTGTTGTTTGCAGGGTTGGCGTCGCCTGTCGTCGGCGTAACAATGGCCGTGGCACAGAGTGTATCGCCAAGGGTTGGTGTATCAACAGGGCTCAATGCTACCTGGAAGTGTGCAAAAGTTGAGGAATTGAGGTTTGTTATATTCCAGGTTACGGTATTGCCTGTTACGCTGGCTGGTGTAGGGTTAGCCGACTGATAGGTGAATTCGGAATTGATCGTCGCTGTAAGCACACCGCTTTTTGGTGAGCAGGAACTATTAGTAACGCTCATATACATATACGATGTGCCAACGGGGCGGTACAGGCCTTTCATGTACGAGACCGCAAGGTCGAATGCTGAAGTAGTACCGCACTGGAAACCGAAATCGATATTCACAGGCGCGCTGGTTGTTGGTATCGTCATTGTGATGGTGCCGGTTGACGGACAAAGTGCCGAAGTGCCAAGCGGGGTGGTGAGCAGCTTGAACGTGTAGCTCTGCCCCTGGTATACTTTAACCGATCCCCAACCCGTGACGGTTACCGTGTCTTTATGGCCTGCGGAATCTATTTCCACTTTTACCGGTGAGTACACGGGTAGCTCGCCTGGAATATTATACGCACAGTTGGAGTTAGCATCATTATACATGCGCAGCCCTACATAGGCGCAAAGAGTGGTGGTGACGCTGAACTGCACCGAATCCACGGGTACGCCGCTCAGTTTCAGCACATGCTTAGCGGTGTACGTACCCGGCAGTGTATAAGTGTGATGGACAAACCCGAATGTCTGGGGGACAGGACTGGTTTGCGAATTGCCATCGCCGAAATAGGTGGTGAATGTGAGATTGGTATTTGGATTGTTAACTGTGATGCTGAAACTAATACCGTTCTTACACGAGTCGTATTCGCTATGCGAGGTGATAGTATAAGTTTGGGCTTTAGCGGCTGATGCTGCAAATACAAAGATCAATGCCAGCAGTGGTTTGAATAAATGTGGTCTCATAGGAAAGAATTGATTTTTAGGAAAAAGGTTGTTTAGGCGAGGTCAAAGCGAGGTATAAGGGAATAAAAAATAATAAGCGACTATCGTCGGGGCATATAAGTAACCGGCCGGTTTCCTTCAAACACGGATCAAGACATTCGGACAGTAACTAAAGGGGAAAGTAGTATTGTTTACATAGGCAGTGCGGTTATTAACAGATGATTTTTCTATAATGCAAATCACATGCCGGATTTTAATATTTGGTGTCACCAAACTGTCATTCGATCCCCTGCCCCCCAAAATCAAACCATAACCTGTTCATAACCAAAAGAAAAGCGGTGTAAAGAACACCGCTTTTCTTTATATGACAAAAACCATGAAAAATTATTGCTTCTCCAGTTTTTCAACTGTATTGCCGTTTGGTCCGCTGAACAGCATGTAATAAACACCAGGGGTCAGTGAACTTACATCTACCTGTTCTGTTTTTTCAGTCAGTTGATGTTGCGAACACACTTGTCCCATTACATTCATCAGCCTTACCGAAGTGTACTGCTCCTGGTGCATTTTGATAGTGAGCATACCACCTGTCGGGTTAGGGTAAATTGTAACAGTATTGGCGTTGGCCGCGTTCTTTTTCACATCTTCAACAGACACAGGAGCGATGGTATTTACCGTCGTATTGGTGATCACCGGCTCGTTGAAATCGAAGTAGATAGCTGCGCTGTTGTGGAATTGCGTTCCATAAGGCATATTCTTCTTCGTTTTGATAGAGAAAGTGACCATCCCATTGCTACCCGGTTCGTCGTCCTGTTTTGCAGGCAGATTGACGTTGGGGAAATTGAACTTGATAACGCCGCCCTCACTCATGGTAACATCGCATGGGTGCGATTTGTAAATCGGCCTCATCGACTCCCAGTCAAGATCAGCATCCAGTGTATCGAGGATGAAGATGTTCTGCGCCATGTAAGTTCCCAGGTTCTGGAAATGTATCATGTATTCCAGCGCCGTGTCGTTCTTTGAAATGTCGCCATTTGGCCCGATGCCTTTTGGCATTACTTCCTTGAAGTTAGGATCGTAAGAACCTACAACCACAGGCGTATAATAGTTCACGTTATTCCATGGCGAATAGTCGTTCGTCCAATTGCTGATGGGACCTTGGTAAGCAACTGTATCTTTAAACACCAGGCTGGTATTCAGCGGCACATTTACCGGTACTGAGTACGTGGCAAAGAAAGACTGCGATGTTCCCGGTCCAAGCGTAAGCGCACCGCCCACGATCTCACGCCAAAAGCCTGTACCTGTGAAGATACCGCCAGGCGAAAATGTGGGTGTCAGCAGGTTGCCATCCGTCAGGTACCCTGCTTTTATGCTATTCTCATTTACAGTTCCCATATTCGATACGATCACTTTCTGGTTGTAAGTATAACCCGGCACGGGACAATTAAAATTCCATGTGCTGATGTGCATATCATGTATGGTAGCTGTATTGTTGGCAAAGTTTACCGTAGTGCTGCAGTTTGCGGCCGCTGTTACGTTCACGGTGATGCCATTGGTCTGGCAGGCAGCCAGCGGATAATATCCAAGCACTGTTTCCGTGATCGTGTAAGAGCCTGTAGGTACTTTGAATGAGTACACGCCGCTTGCGTTGGTATATGCATAACCGAAACCGCTGCAATGAACAGCGATGTTTGGAATGCCAGCTTCACCTGCATCTTTTGTGCAGTTGTTGTTGATATCGTTATACACAGTGCCTGCGATGGTGCAATAGCAGCTATTACCGGCAGGATTATATCCTACAACCGTGTTTTTACTTGCTTTACAGCCGTTGGCATCAGTTACAGTTACCCCATAATAGCCGGTTTTCAGGCCACTGATAGAGGCAGTTGTTCCTGAATTGGACCATGAATAACTATACGGTGTGGTGCCTCCCCAAACGGTAGCTGTTGCCACGCCATCGTTAGTGTATATACATGAAGCGGGCGTTGTAGACAATGCCAGGTTCACCGGCGAAAACGCTGCAAGAGAAGTATACTTAGTGACAGAACAACCGATGTTATCGGTCACCTTTACTGAGTAGCCACCAGGCGCCAGCCCGGTTATCGCCGGTGTTGTTGCGCTGGTGCTCCATAGGTAAGAATAAGGTGGGTTGCCGCCTGAAGACGTAGCGGTGATGTGGCCATTCGTCAAAGCGCATACAGGATTGGTCTTGATCAGGTTCACATTGATCATGTTTACCGGCTTTACTTCCGCAGTACCTGTGCGGATACAGCCATTGGCATCTGTGATTTTGAACGAATGTAAGCCTGCCCCCAGGCCGTTGGCTGTGGCTGTTGTCTGCACAGGCATAGTAGCCCACTGGATCGAATAGGGAGTTGCTCCGCCGGATATCGACAATGTGGCGCTGCCGTTAGCAATGGTACATGCGCTCGGCGTTGTTGTGACAGTGGCATTGATGGGTGTACTTGCACTGACATAGCCACCGCCATTGCCAAAGCAACCGTTGGCATCCGTAACTTTCACCGTGTAGTAACCCACACTTAGCCCGTTGATCGATTGTGTAGTGGCGCTGTTGTTCCACAGGTAGGTATAAGGCGGCGTACCACCGGAACCGAATGCTTGCACAGCACCGTTGTTCTGCACACAAGTAGCAGGTGTAGGCGTTGTATAAACAGTGATGTTAGGTGATTGCTGCAGGTAAATGCTTTTTGTCTGGTGGCATCCCTGTGCATCCGTTACTTTAAGAGAATAGTTGCCCTGGGTAAGGCCGTTTATAGACTGCGTGGTGGCAGCATTTGACCACAGGAATGAATATGGGGCCATACCACCTGTGGGACCGCTGCTGCTGGCCGTACCGTTAGTGCAACTTGCCTGCGTGCCCGACAAAGTGAAATTGATAGTGGAACTATTGGCAACATAGATGGAATCGCCTTTTGCCAGCGACCCGTAAACGCAGCCGTTGGCGTCAGTGATCGTGACGCCATATTCGCCTGCAGGTACACTGACAGGGTTGGTGGTGCCTACTGTCGTATTGTTGGCCACATCAAACCATGAATAAGTGTAAGGAGCTGTTCCCCCCGTGACCGTGGCCTGCAATGACCCAAGTGCCGGACAAATGGCAGGGCTCGCGGTAACCGAATAAATAAATGGTGGAGCGCCCTGAAAAAAATCATAAGCCGATTTATTGCTGGCATCCGTTGCCACGACATATGCCTGTGCCCCGCTATAGCCGTTCAATGCATCGCTCAGCGTGGTCACATTTGTATGCACAATGGGGGTCGACCATATTCCTACATACCACGTGACGGTCAAAGGGGTAGTGAGACCAGTGAAGGTGGCAGTAAGAACACCGTTATTGTTGCAGGGTTGAGTGGTGAGGGCAATAGAGGCGGTCTGGGCATTGGCGATACTGATGGAAAAAAATGCAAGAATTGCGAGTATAGGTTTAAATAGATTATTCATAGGAAAATGATTAGAGTTAAAAAGGTTTCTCTGTTATCGGGACATAGATAAATAGGGGTGACGATAAAAGGGCGACTGTTGTCAGGTCCTGGGGTGTAAATGTGCGCACTTCGCTTCCTTACTTGCGTTAAGAAGCCGGGGACATAAAAACACTAAAAAAAAGGGAAGTAATTTTTTTTTACATAGGCTATAGTTACAGGTTAAATTTTTGTTCAGTAAATATAACAAAAGACATACGGCGTATAAAAAAGGTTTGTCATGGGTTTGTAATATGGGAAAAAGGTTATAACTTAGGCTGTATACAAAGAAAAAGACCGGTAGAAACCGGCCTTCGAAATCTAGAATTGATTACCCATTACAGACTTTAACTTCATTAACGGCGCGGCTTAGCGCCGTTTTTTATATCATAAGACGAAGTATTTCTTGCGTTTGTACTTAAAAAGACTGGGCGTTTTTAAAAATGTTTGGGAAACGATAAAAAAACTTAAATATTCTCC
>CAMPKG010000240.1 GCA_946887085.1 uncultured Sphingobacteriales bacterium | reverse complement strand
ATCTCGGCAGCTTTATAGTAGCCTATCTTCGTATTCAGCGAGGTGACCAGCATCAGTGAATTGTGCAGGTGCTGATCGATGTTTTTCCGGATCGGTTCTAAACCTACTGCGCATTTATCATTGAACGATACACAACCATCGCCTATCAGGCGTGCGCTGTGCAGGAAGTTGTAGATCATCACGGGCTTGAACACGTTCAGCTCGAAATGGCCGTTAGAACCGCCAATACCTATTGTTACATCGTTGCCCATTACCTGTGCTGCGATCATTGTCAACGCTTCGCATTGTGTAGGATTTACTTTACCCGGCATGATGGAAGAACCCGGCTCATTATCAGGAATGAACAACTCACCGATACCGCTGCGCGGGCCTGAGCTCAGCATACGGATATCGTTCGCTATTTTCATCAGGCTGACTGCTACTGTTTTCAAAGCGCCGTGCGCTTCTACTATCGCATCATGAGCCGCAAGGCTTTCAAATTTGTTTTCTGCGGTAACGAAAGGCAGGCCGGTCAGTTCGGCTATTTTCTTAGCTACCAGCTCAGCGTAACCTTTAGGAGTATTGATGCCTGTACCAACTGCCGTACCACCCAATGCCAGCTCACTGAGGTGCGCCAGCGTGTTGTTGATAGCGCGCAGGCCATGATCCAGCTGCGATACATAACCGCTTATTTCCTGGCCCAGTGTCAGCGGCGTGGCATCCATGAAGTGCGTACGGCCTATCTTCACCACGCCCATGAATTCTTTGGCTTTCTTATCCAGCGTATCGCGCAGCTTTTTGATGCCGGGTATGGTCACATCTACCAGCATTTTGTATGCTGCGATGTGCATCGCAGTAGGGAAAGTATCATTTGAAGACTGTGATTTATTCACATCATCGTTCGGGTGAACGAATTTTTCCTTGTCAGTAAGCTGGCCGCCGTTGACCACATGCGCACGGTAGGCCACCACTTCATTCACGTTCATGTTCGACTGTGTACCTGAACCTGTCTGCCATACCACGAGCGGAAACTCATTATCCAGTTTACCTTCCAGTATTTCATCGCATACTTTGCCGATAAGGTCTGACTTTTCTTTCGGCAATACACCCAGCTCTGTATTGGTGAGCGCTGCTGCTTTTTTCAGGTAAGCAAATGCACGGATGATCTCCCTCGGCATTTTGTTGATGTCCTGTGCTATGCGAAAGTTGTCTATCGAGCGTTGTGTCTGTGCACCGAAATAAGCGCTCGCCGGCACCTTCACCTCGCCCATGGTATCTTTCTCAATACGATGATCCATATAATGAATGTTTATGATTTTTAGCTTGCGCGCAAAGTTATTAAATGAACGCTAATGCAAAACAGGAATTCGTAATTTTGCGCATCGTGAAAAGGGGCCTGGTCATATGTGTATTATTAGCTGCTGTTGTGGCTGCCAGCTCTTTCACGGAAACCACGCCCACAAAAGAATCCCTAGGGCGGATGCTTTTCTTCGACCCCATCCTCTCCGAAGATAGCTCCATCAGCTGCGCCTCCTGCCATAAGCCCGAGTTTGCTTTTGCCGATAACGTACAATTCAGCGCCGGTGTGCGCGGACGGTTGGCTACGCGTAACACCCCGTCAGCTATGAACGTGGCATCCCGCGAGGCGCTGTTCTGGGATGGCCGGGCAACAACTTTGGAAGAACAGGCGTTAGGGCCCATCGAAAACCCAATGGAGATGAACCTGCCGGTTGCAGAAGCGGTAAAAAGACTGAACAACAGCGCACGCTACCGCAGGCTGTTTAAAACTGTTTTTAAACAACAGCCAAATAAAGAAAACCTGGCAGCCGCTATTGCCGCATTCGAGCGCACTCTGGAAACTGCCAATACCCCCAACGACCGCTGGCTGAACGATGAACCGGGCGGACTAACTGCACAGCAGGAACGCGGTCGTGACATTTTCCGCACCAAGGCCAAATGTTTCGACTGCCATTTCAGTCCTGATTTTACGATTGATGAATTCCGCAGCATAGGTTTGTTCAATGGCAATGACCTGAACGATTCAGGAAGATACCATGTAACAAAGAACCCAGCCGACATTGGCAAGGTGAAAGTACCCGGCCTGCGCAATGTTGCCGTGACCGCCCCATATATGCACAACGGCCAGTTCAAAACCCTGCGCGAGGTGATAGACTATTACGACGACCCGAATAAATTCCAACCTAATGCCATCAACCGCGATTCGATCCTGTCGCAACCATTAGGATTGACAGAGAATGAGAAAGTAGACCTCGAGGCCTGCTTATACTCGTTAACCGACGATCAATTCACAAAAAAATAAATGGCCGGCGATCCCGGCCATTCTACGTTTACAATTTCTATTACTGGTTCATCTAGCGCTCGCCGCGGCGGTTGCTTTGCTGGTGGCCACCGGGGTTGCCACTTGTCAGGTTTTGCTCGTCCTGTTCAGGACGCAGGTTTTGCTGGTTGCCGAGGTTGCCCGTGTTACCGGTTTGCTGCAGGTCTCCCTGGTTGCCACGGTTACTTCGATCATTGCGCTTCTTTTTGTTATCCTTGTTCTTTGCCATAGCGAAAGATTTTAACCTCAACAGCAAAAAAACTGTGCCTTTTAGCCATGTTAACCCGCGCACGGCCGCTTCACTCCGGTAAAAATATCTACAGGAAATACAGCGCGCTGCCTGTTCTGCTTCTGTATCAAACCATTCGGGCGATGGCACTAAAATTTTGCGGTTCGTCAAAATATCTACCATGCAAAATATTTTCGACCAGCATTGCGCTGAAGGCCAGAAATTCATCAAAGAACTGGCTCTGCAGTTAGGACAACCACAAGACCTTGACCATGCTTATCGTGTACTGCGCAGCGTATTGCATACATTACGGCACCGTATAGCCGTTGAAGAGTCGATGCACATTGTATCGCAGTTGCCGCTGATACTGAAAGGCGTGTATATAGACGGATGGAAAATAACCGATGCCATATCCAATAGCAAGACCATTGAGGAGTTCCTGGCAGAGGTACGCAGCCTCGACCGTGTAGGCCCCGACTTTGCTGACGACATATCGACCAGGCAAAAGATCAAAACCGTTTTCCTTGCTATCAGGCAATATGTTGATGATGGAGAGTTCAGGCACATGCTTTTAGGATTGCCCAAAGAAATTGCCGAAGAAATTGCTGCATAAATAAAGCCGGGTACTACCCGGCTTTATTCTACATCCAACACATTGGCCACAATACCAAACTTAAAATCCGTTTTATACTTTGCCTGTTTGGGTACTTTGTAGAACCTGCCTTGCATTCGTACCATTATCGTATCCTTCATAAAATAGTCTTTCAGGTTTTGCGCGATGCAGTCAAAACTTACGCTGTCGGCATTGTCAGGAATGTTATTCTGTTCGGCCATCAGTACCTCCGGCAAACCACGTGCGGATATGTATACTTTCAGGCTGTCGACAAAATTGAAATTGCAATGCCCAGCGCTGTCGTTAGCAAGTTCGGAGAACGATCTCAGGTTTACTTCAGCTATCTGCTCCTTACTGATGCTGAATTTCTGCAACGATTCCTCCGAATTGGTAACGATGCCTACCTCAGGCAGAGACAAAACCAGGCCTTCAGGCGGAAGCGTTGTGCCGGTATCTAACTGCGGCGCGGCAAATTCCCTTGAAAAAGGAAGGACAAAATTCAGCCGGGTAAAATACTTCAGCTGCTCACAAGAAGTAAACAACAACACAACTGCTATAACTGCAAAGTTCCTGTAGCGCATATATTCTATTGTTTAAGATGAAGGTGCGTCCGTGCTGTTTCTGTTAAGACCTAAACAATATTAACCAGCTACATACCAAATAGTTATGAGCGTCGTCACCGCCGGGCGGTGATGTAGGTCATGTAACCGGCCAATAGCCATACCCGCGATCTTTGTGTTGCTGTACACCGTCTTTGCTGCGCCATACAGCACATATGTTGGTACGATATTGTTGCCTTATTTCGGATAAAACGTCGTTTATGAAAGCCGCCATTGGTGTATATGATACACATGCTGATGCTATTGATGCACTGAAGCAATTAAAAGATTCAGGCTACCCGGAGAAGAGCTTATCGCTGATAGGTAAAGCAGATGCTCTTGAGGACCAGGTAGTGTTCAGGAATACCAACCTGATGAATGTTGCGGGAGCGGAAGTGGGCATCAGCGCAGTGATCGGTTCCACCCTTGGCGTTTTAACAGGTGTCGGGCTTTTCGCCATACCAGGACTGGGATTCCTGTTTGGGGCAGGTGCGCTTGTAGGAGCAATAGCAGGTTTTGATTTTGGGCTGATCGGCGGTGGTGTGATATCTGCCCTTACGGTTACAGGAATTGCTACAGCTGACGTTGAGGAGTATGAAACGCACTTGAAAGAGGGTCGTTTCCTGGTCGTAGCCCAGGGCTCGCCGGAGGAAGTGCAGAAAGCCAAAGATATTTTGCACGGGCATGGCAGGCATGCAGGTTTGAAGACCCACTAATTCCTGCCAGTTCATTTCTTTTTTCTCGTGCCGGTAAACTTCAGCGAGTCGCCCACCCATTTATAGCTGTGTATCACCATCACATCACTCCAGCGCTCCTCCATCATTTCTGATACAACGGTACGTGTTCGTGGATCTGGGTCAGCATCCGCTATTTCCGCTGATTCGGGATGTAATTTCAGCGCTTTCGTTTTAGGATCGTAGGTAAGCAGGTAACCATAGTTATAAGCCAGCCCCAGCGAAGAATAGTAAACCGTATAAATATCTTGATGCCCGTCAAAATTATAATCGGCATAGCGCGTCCAAAAGAAAGCAGGGCTGAATCGATAGATAGGTGCCTGTTGCCTGCCTGTCTGCTTCCAGCGTCCCGCAGAGTCAGCATAGCTTTCGTAAACTACTACAGTATCATTTAAACTGTATAAAGCCAGCGCTGACTTCTTTTTCTTATCGAAGATCTTTCCCGCTTTGAAATAGATAAAAGGATAAGGGGCTGTATCTGCATAGGCTGATGAATAGTATTCCAAGGTGTCGGTGAGCGCGATTTCATGCAGCAGCCGGGCAACTGTATCTTGGAGGTTGAGTCGTTGTAGCGTTTCGATGGTGTCTTCTGTAATATTTTTTGTTCCTCCTGCTTTTCGTTGGGCGGGTTGGCAGGCGGTGAGGGCGAAGAGAAGAA
>CAMPKG010000239.1 GCA_946887085.1 uncultured Sphingobacteriales bacterium | reverse complement strand
GGTATGCGGCTAAAATATCCCCCGCTGGCGGTGTGTTCGTTGCAGGTTGCTGCGTATCCCCCGCTGGCGGGGGTGGCGCGTAGCGCCGGGGGTGGACATGCCGTTGTTTAACAGATTCTTACAAAACTACCGTTTCGTGGCGACAATTATGCCCGTGGCCCAGTTCTGTTTTGTCAGGACCAAATCTTTCCGTTTTTCCAGGTCATCGATCAACTTGCTGACTTTTTCATCGTGACCCTCGGGCCAGTTGGGTTGATGCAGCATATCATCAATAATGTAAAGCCCTCCTTTGTTCAGCATCGATAATACTTCGTCAAGCAAAAAATATTTACCGTGCCATGTATCCGCAAAAATGTAATCAAACTTTTGTGCTTTGTTATTAGTAATCCATTCTTCTCCATCTGTTTCAACAAGCTGCAGCCTTTTATCCCCGTGAAGAAAATTCCTCGCGATGGCCAGAAATTCTTTTGCGTTGTCTATAGATACTAATGACGATGCGTCGTCCATTCCGTCGAGGATCCATGCGGTAGACAGCCCGGTCCCGGTTCCAAGCTCAAGAAACCTGCCGGCAGGTTTCGAAGCGGCAAGCGTTCGCAGCAAAGAGCAGGTTAGCACATCGGATGCCATTGTAAAGCCGGCTGTTTGTGTTGCCTGGTTGATTTCCGCATAGAATGGCGGCGGGGATTGATTGATTTGTTCCATCATAAAAGGAGTGCTCGTTGAGAAGCGTAATTTAGTTTCTTACAGACGTATTATACAAAAAAGGTCAGGTTTTCATCACTCGCTAATACCCTTTATCACTGATAATAAAAATTCATCCTCTCCCCAATGACTGTTGCGCGTGAGGCCTAGACGCACAACTACCAGTTTCTTCGACGGAACGATGAATATATTCTGTCCTTCATAGCCATCGGCAAAGAACATATCTGCCGGTAAGCCGGGATACAATCGATTAGAGGGATCATCCTTCGAACCCACATTCAACCACCACTGAAATCCATATTCACCACGCTTGGCGGCATCGGATGGAAAGACAGATCGCTTCACCCAGCCTTCAGGTAACAACTGAACACCATTATACTTGCCCTCATTCAAATAAAGTAATCCAAAGCGCGCCCAGTCGCGCGCAGTGGCGTAACAGAACGAAGAGCCGACAAAAGTTCCGGAGGCGTCGGCCTCGAGAACCGCGCTGTACATGCCCAGTTTATAAAACAGTTGTTCATAAGGAAAAGAATGATACGCTTCGTTGCCAAGCTGTTCACGAAATATCCGCGAAATGATATTCGTGTTCCCGCTGCTATAATGAAATTCTTCACCCGGCGGATGAATAAGAACTTGCGATGCGGCATATGCGGCGGCATCGCCTTTCATAAACAGCATCCGGTTGGCGTGCGAGCTTTTCGTGTATACTTCTTCAAACTCCAGCCCACTGGTTTGTTGCAGCAAGTGCCGGGTGGTGATGGAATGGCGCGGGTCGTTGGCACTTTTCCATTCAGGCACAGGCGCAGGAGAATCGATATCCAGTTTTTGTTCTTTTACCAATATTCCCGCCAGGGCGCCGGTAATGCTTTTCGTCATGCTCCAGCCTGTTAATCGCGTGTGTGCAGTGAATCCCGGTGCATATCTTTCGGCGACGATCTGACCGTTATACAACACGATGAGCGCCCGCGTTTGGTTGGTGTAGTCTGTTTTGGCAGGGTGAAATACCCGGTTCATGGCCCGCGCGAGTTGTGCGGTGTCAATGCCCGACGGCAGAGTGTCTGGCAATTTATCGCCCATCGGCCAGGCTACCGTGTCCGTATTAACAATTATGTGAGGCGGTCTTGTTACCCTTCGCGCACGGATCTTTTCTTCGCTGAGGTCATTTACTAATACCGCACCGGCACCGCTTTTATAGATGGCTTTTCTTCTCGCCATACCTAACATCGAGCAGGATGCCGACGAATCTTTGTAATCTACTTCACAGCTTGCGAAAGTCAGCGGTACAAAATCCAGGTCGATTGATTTTATATCCTTTTCATCTCTTCCCGATACAAACACAGCAGAGCACAACACCTTGGCCCCATAGCCCGTGGCAATGGGAAACGATATCCAGCAATAGTAAACGGCATATAGTAAGAATATGATTAGCGCAGCGAGGGATAGCTGTTTTATTTTCTTTCTGTACATGAATGATGGCGAAGTTCGGCATTGAAATTATACCAGCAAGCGCCACCAATGAAATCCAAAGCCTTCTATTTCGATAATTTTCTCGCTTTTCTCCTTTGGAGACTTCACTCCAAAGATATGTACCCATTCCTTCGGTGAATCGGGTAAGTTCGCCTTGTTGATCTGTATTTTTTTGGAAGAAAAATTATGTATGAAGTACAGGTCGCCATGTTTTGATGCATACCGGTGAATAAGGATGTCAGCATTTTTGTTGCCAACGATCTCAAACTTGCCGGTGCCTATCTCGGGGCATTGCTTTCGGATGCTCAGTAATTGCTCGATCCAGTTCAGCAACGACTTGCGATCGCTTTGGGCGTCCAGCACATTCACCTTCTCGTAGCGGTACCTGCCCCAGTCAATTGCTGTTTGTATTATCGACCCTTTTTCAGCTTTCGAAAAGCCGCCATTCTTTTCCCTCGTCCATTGCATAGGCGTTCTTACGCTGTTTCGGCCCTTTAACGAAAGGTCGTCGCCCATCCCTATCTCATCTCCATATCTTATAACGGGCACGCCCGGCAAACTCATTAGCAGACTGTAACTGAATTTTAATAAATGCGAATCAGCATTTAGCATCGGCGCCAGCCTTCTCCTGATCCCGGTTTCATAGATCTGCATCTTCGGTTCAGGGCCAAACCGTTTGAGAATGTCGGCTTGTTCCTGTTTTTTAAGCAGTGAAATGGTCAGTTCATCATGATGCCTTAAAAAATTCAGCCATTGTGCATGCGGTAGAATGGGAGGCAGCTTTTTCAGCGCTTTTTTCAATGGCAACGCGGAGTTTCTTGCCAGCGAAAGGAACAGTTGTTGCGTAATGTAAAAGTTGAATATCATGTGCATCCGCTTTTCGCCAATGTAGGTGGATGCTTCTTTCGGAAGCACATTTGCTTCTGCTATGAGGATGGCATCCGGATTTTTGGATGCGATAAAGCTTTTCATTTCTTCAAGAAATATTTCCAACTCTTCCCGCTCTGCGCCTTTGATTCCATACGGCTCTATGATTATCGCCGCGGCATCTACTCTGAAGCCACTTACGCCGAGCTTTAGCCAAAAGCCCATGATCTTCAGTATTTCCTCCCTCACCTCGGGATTCATAATGTTCAGATCCGGCTGCTCTCTATAAAACCGGTGTAAATAATATTGCTTTGCCTCGTCATCGAATGTCCACATGGTACTTTCTTCGCCCTTCAGGTTGAGGTCGGCAATATCTATCTTAACCTCTTCATCCGACCACACATAATATTTATGGTACTTGCTGGCTTTATTTTTTCTCGCCTCCTGAAACCATGGATGCTGAACCGAAGTGTGGTTAATCACAAGGTCAATGATGATCTTTATTCCGTATATAGCTGCCTTGTCCATCAGCCTGGTGAAATCGCCGAGGCAGCCGAGCCGGTCATCCACTCCGTAATAGTCTTTAACATCGTAACCGTTATCCCTGTTGGGAGAGGGGAAGAAAGGCAATAGCCATATACAGGTTACGCCGAGTCCTGCGAGGTAATCCAGCTTATCAACAAGTCCCTGGAAGTCTCCAATGCCATCGTTGTTACTGTCAAAAAACGTCTCTACGTCAAGCGAGTAAAAGATAGCATTGTGGAACCAGTTATACTTCATATCCGGGATGTTCTGTCACGGATATTGCGATAATTGTACCAGCCTTTTATTCGCTGGCGCCTTGCAATGCTGCTGAGGCGTTTGCCTGGCGGCAGATAGCTTTTATATTTCTATAACCGTTTCAATTTGAACTTGCCGTCGGTGATCTTTACCGTGGTAGTAAAAGTGGCATCGGTGGATTTGTACAGGGTTCCGGAAAAAGTGCCGGTGATGTAGCCGTCGTTGATTTCCGAGAGCGTTATCTCCGCATCGGTAACAACATGTTCGTAGCCGGGAATAGCGGGAAGAAAGATGTTCTGCGACAGGTAGCCAGCATCATCGCCGTTGAGGTAAGTAACCACTATCTCGGGGATTTCATCATCATCGGTATTGACGACATTCACTGCATTACGGTACGTTTTCGTGGCAATCGGGTCCCTGCTCCAGATAATCAGCGACATGAGGTGGTCATCGGTAGCCGGAAAATCCTTGTAGCCCTGCAATATGCAACTATACAAACCTTTATCGCTTACCGGAAGCAGTTGGGTGATGGTGTTGCTTTTGTATTCAATGTCGGCGCCATCGGCTTTGAAACTCATGAAAAATTCATTTTCACCGCCTTCGCCCTCGGAGTCGTTGTCAACACCGTCTTTCTTACAGCCTGATACGGCGAGGATCGTAGCGAGGATAAAGAAAAAATACCTTGCCCTTGACCATTTCTGGATGAAATTCAAATAAGTGGGTACACTTTGGAGTTTTCGCATTTGTTTGAAGCTTTTCCAAAACTCCCAACAATAGTTAACCTGGCGAAGCGGTATTTATTATTTGCTTGCTTTCGTTTATTATTCGCCAGGATTTGCGCTGTACGTGATATTTAAACAAACATCCCTGAATCAATAAGTGATCTTTACAACAAGCGACCGCTTAAAATCCGGCAGCGTGATCGATTTGTTTGATGCGGTCACTGTTGTCCATTGATTCGTCCACGGGTCATACACTTCAATCTTTTTAGCTCCTCGCAGCTCGGGCAGCGAAATGCCTGCCGATCGAATGAGCGACGGAGGAACGCCGTCGCGAAGTTCCGTTTCCCAGTTATTTGTTTTATCTCTTAGCCATAGCAGCGACAAATTTTTTCCTTTTAGCACGTACATGCGGAACTGTGCGGATTCCTGGTAACGCGGTACAAATGATTCGCGGACCGGGTCAATACCCTTGACGGCCTGGTTGAACCTCCCGAAATGATACCACAGGTTATTCTTATGCACGTACGATTCCCAATGCCAACTCATGCCGGTGCCCGCTGCACCAGTAAAGAAGGGAGCGAAGAGGATATCGTGCAGCAATATTCCGGCTGTGTCTTTCGGATAAAATTTGCTTGGGCCCGCATGCTTTGGTTCTACGGCACCC
>CAMPKG010000238.1 GCA_946887085.1 uncultured Sphingobacteriales bacterium | reverse complement strand
GCTGCCACTTATTGTAAAAAAGCACCACCGCACGCTGTTGTTCACTTTTTTGTTTTTCATCACCTTTATCGCCATTGGTATTTTCTCCGCCATGCACGACCAGACATTTGTGCGCGCCGTACTGGGAGACAATTACGTGGACATGACCGAACGAAACATCGCTGCCGGCGACCCTTTCGGTGTATATAAGAATGAAAACGAACTGCTGATGTTCCTGTTCATTGCAGTCAACAATATCAAAGTAGCGTTCTATTGTTTTGCCATGGGCATATTTGCATCAGTAGGAACGTTGTTTGTTTTATTCCAGAACGGTTTGATGCTCGGTGTGTTCGAATATATGTTCTTTCATCACGGGCTTGGATTAAAGTCGATACTGGTAGTTTTCATACACGGCACACTGGAGATCTCTGCTATCGTCGTAGCCGGTACGGCCGGAATGATCATCGGGAACTCGTTGCTCTTTCCTAAAACCTATACCCGCATCCAATCACTAAAACGAGGCGCAAAGGATGCGGTCAAGATCATTATCTCCCTCGTCCCTATATTTATCGTAGCAGCTTTTTTCGAAGGATTTATCACAAGACATACGGAGATGCCTGTCGTGCTGAGCGCTTCTATCCTTTTGGGCTCCATCGCCTTCATCATTTGGTATTTTGTGGTTTACCCCGTTATTCTACACAAACGCATAACCAGGACAGGTGCCAGCTAGATCAGCAATCATATATATCCTGTTTGCTCTGCTGTGCATACAACCAGCAGCCGCGAAAACTGACACGCAGGTACAAACCGAATGGAATAAACTGACCAACGATCCAGAATTCAGCTACAAAGACAAAAAAGAACTGGTGCAAAAACCAAAGCCGGAAGGAGGGAACATTTTTGATAAGATCCTCAAAGCACTGGCAACATTCTTTACAAGTTCTGTTGGCAAAGCGATTGGCTGGGGACTGTTCTTTATACTTATTGGCTGGGTGCTTTACATGTTGCTCATCAGCGATGCTACCTCGCTCTTCAGCAAGCGTAGTCGTGTACGTAACCGCGACCAGCTTTCGCCTGAAGAGGAGCTGGAGCATGCCGACTGGACCAAACTGTTGCAGGAAGCCATAGATGACAAAGATGCACGGTTGGTTATCCGCTACAGCTTTATGCAAATACTGCAGCTGATGCAACAACGTGAGCTGATATCGTACAGGAACGACAAAACCAATTATGAATATTATTCCGAGCTAAAGGATTTGCAGCTCAGGCCATCATTTCGTTTCCTTAGCCGGCAATATGAATATGCATGGTACGGCCATTACCAGCTATCCCCTGCTACATACGATGAATACATGCAAACATTCAATTCGCTAAAAAACAGGCTGGCTGCGCATTGAAAAAGCTAAGTACATATTGCATTGTGCTGATGGCTGTTTTGCTGACAGGTTGCTTCAAAAAGAAGATCAACTGGCGTGTGACGCTTGCAGCCAACGACAAAAAGCCATATGGCAGTTACCTGGCTTACCAGTCGTTGAAACTTTATTTTCCGGAGGCTGAGATCAAAGAGTTGTCGCGTGGTTTCCGGTATGACAATTTGGATAAGAACGTACATGCCGCCCATGGACGTTCGCTGCTTGTTCTGCCGGGATTGAACTTTTTCGTCTCCGATACCGAACTGGAAGCGCTCCTATCTTATGCGCGCAGTGGCAACGAAGTAATGCTCTTCTGCAGCAGGCTCGACGGTAAGATCGAGAAAAAATTCAGGTGCTTCAAGCAGGTTGAAGGACTTGAGGAATCAAGACTGAATGTTTATAACAATGGCAAGAACAATATCAACGCCCTGCTTCTTGCCGGCTCAGGACAAACCTATGGCTACGAGGGACGTTCCCTGCAAGGATATTTCGACACTAAAAATATCGATATAGAAGAGCTGGACAGCATGCTCAACGCAAGGAATATACTGCTACCTATCGAGTCGACAATCCCCGATACGCTCGGGTATACGCAGGGAAAAACCAATTTCCTGCGTTTTAATGTCGGAGATGGGCATATTACATTCCACGCCGCACCACTGGTAATGAGCAATTACTTCCTGCTTCAAAACAACAACAGGCAATACCTCGAAGGCATCTGGAAAACCCTTCCACCGGACATCGCATCGATCTATTGGAACAGCTATTTCAAACACACAGCTGAGGCCTCGGACCTTGGTGTGCTATTGCGCTACCCTGCGACACGATGGGCCTTGTTCATAGCGTTAGGCACCCTTTTACTCTATGTTTTATTCGAAGCAAAGAGGCGGCAGCGCATCATACCCATCATTGAGAAAACGGAAAATACTTCCGTATCTTTCGTTGAGACGGTTGGACGGCTGTATTTCAATAAGGGAGATCATCACAACATCGCCAATAAAATGATACAGCACTTCCTTGAATGGGTGAGGCTGCATTATTACCTGAATACTAACGAGCTTAACGAACAGTTCGCAACGCACCTCAGCGCAAAATCAGGACAAAGAGAAGCCGCCACAAGACAGCTTGTGGAGTTGATACACACGATCCGCCTTAGATCGATAGCCGTAGACGAAGCAACACTTTTTGAATTGTATAACCTGACACAAGAGTTTTATAAAACAAAAACATCAAATGGAACCAACAGGCGAAAAACTGCCCCAACATATTGACACCGCACCACTGGTGCAACTCGTTGAGCAGGTGCAGGAGCAGATAGGCAAGGTGGTAGTGGGCCAGCGCAATATGATAGACCTGCTATTGGCGGGTTTGCTGGCCGATGGCCACATACTGATAGAAGGCGTACCCGGTGTGGCAAAAACACTAACCGCAAAACTGCTTTCAAAACTCATCAACGCGCAGTTCTCGCGAATTCAGTTCACACCAGACCTGATGCCAAGCGATGTATTGGGCACCAGTGTTTTCAATCCGCAGACCGCGTCTTTCCAGTTCAAAGCCGGGCCGATCTTCTCCAATCTGGTATTGATCGACGAGATAAACAGGGCACCGGCAAAAACGCAGGCGGCCCTGTTCGAAGTAATGGAAGAAAGACAGGTTACTATAGATGGCCACACTAATAAGCTGCATGCGCCGTTCATGGTCATCGCCACTCAAAACCCGATAGAGCATGAAGGCACTTACCGCCTTCCGGAAGCACAACTTGACCGTTTCCTGATGAAGATAATGGTGGGCTATCCTTCGCTGGAGGAAGAAGTAACGATCCTTGAACGAAACAATGTGATGGCTATTGTTGAATCGCTGGAAGAAGTACAACCGGTTATCACACCTGAGACACTCAGCTTTGCCCGTCAACAGGTACGGAACATACATATTGAGCCAAAGCTCCTGCAATTCATTGCTCAACTTATACATGAAACACGCGCAGACAGATCGTTGTACATCGGCGCATCTCCCAGAGCATCTATTGCGCTGATGCAAGTAGCAAAAGCACTGAGTGTTTTACGCGAGCGGGATTTCGTGATACCAGAAGACATACTGCAAGCTGCACCAGCTGTATTACGTCACCGCATCAGCCTCACACCCGAACGCGAAATGGAAGGAGCAACGGCAGACGAGGTGATCAAAGAAATAATATCCAGGCTGGAAATACCGCGCTAAAGATGTGGCGTTACTACATAGGAAATCTCTACCTCACCACCCGGTGGTACTTGCTGATGGCATCTGCAGCAGGCTTTTTCCTTATGTCATTTTTTTTACCGGCGTTGTTCACTATTGCAGTAGCAATTTTTATCCTTGCAGTCGCACTAACAGTTACCGACTACCTAATTCTTTTCTCACACGGTCGCACAATTTATGCAAAAAGGGTAACGGCAAACCGGTTCAGCCTGGGCGATGAGAACGAAGTGAAGCTCCGGTTACGAAGTACCTTCCCTTTTGATGCATCGCTTGTGCTCATCGACGAATTACCAATGCAGTTTCAGCAGCGGAATTTCCAATTGAACACCAGGCTTAAGGAGCGAAACCGCGAAACATTCACCTACGCACTGAAACCCGTACTGCGCGGAGAATACGAGTTCGGAGAGCTTCTCTGCTATGTAAGCTCACCGTTGCGTTTATTGCAGCGAAGAATACACACTGCTGAATCTTCAGTAGTAAAAGTCTACCCTTCATTCCAGCAGTTGAAAAAATACCAGCTCCTTGCCTTCAGCGATAACAGGCAGGCGGGTATCAAGAAAATAAGGCGCGTGGGCCATAGCATGGAATTTGAGAAGATAAAAAGCTATGTGCAGGGAGATGATGTACGCACCATCAACTGGAAAGCTACAGCCCGTACAGGCGATATCATGGTAAACACCTACACCGATTCAAGGCAGCAACAAGTGTATTGCCTGGTAGATAAAGGCAGATCGATGAAAATGCCGTTTGAAGAAATGAGCCTGCTGGACTATTCCATCAATGCTTCCCTTGCGCTCCTGAACATAGCATTACTGAAACACGATCGTGCGGGCTTGATCAGTTTTTCAAATACGGTGAGTGACCTTGTCCCGGCAGAACGAAGAAGCAACCAGCTCAATAGCCTGATGGAAGGGCTCTATCGCCAGCAAACCGATTTTAAAGAGAGTGACTACGAAGGACTCTGGCACACACTGCATAAACGGGTTACACAACGCAGCTTACTTGTTTTGTTCACTAATTTAGAAACGCATGCTGCACTGGAACGCCAGCTAACTTACCTGAAAAAAAACGCAACCCGCCAATAACATTGCTTAGTATTTTTTCAAAACACCTTGCTGAAGCAAATTCACGAAACACAGCCAGATACAGTAGAAGGCATCTATATCAAAACAATAGCAGACCGCTTTGATTTTGAAAAAAGACAGATCGTCAAAGAGTTACAACAACATGGTATTATTTCGATTCTTACCACGCCGCAGAATCTCACAGTAGATACCATCAATAAATACATGGAGCTGAAAGCTAGGCAACTCATCTGATCTATCACCGTAGAGTTTTTTTTATTTTTCATAGTAAAGTCATTTCCGCGCCAGATTGTTTAAGTTGTGGATCATAGGTCTTAGTTTTAGCCCGGAAAATGTCACTAACCGTTTTCAACCAAACCTATGAAACAACAACTCTACGCCTTGGCGGTTCTCCTCGGTGCCGCGCAAACCCAGGCACAGACCTTTAACGCATACGAACACATTGACATCAACAATTTCAACCAGCGCGTTATGCTTCATGGCGATATGTGGTGGAATAATG
>CAMPKG010000237.1 GCA_946887085.1 uncultured Sphingobacteriales bacterium | reverse complement strand
AACCTTTGCTCTCACTGTGCCGGGAGAGCAGGGGATACCTGTCAATTTTTTGTCCGTACTTGCCGCGACGCCTTGCGTTTCGGCAAGCACGATATTGCCAGGGGGGCCATAAGTGATCACTCTTTCGGGCAATGGAAGATCGGCATAAAGCAGGTAGTCTTTCCTTCGTGAAGCTACCAGCTCTTTTATCGTTTTCGCAGACAGGCTGCCTGATACCACCTGGTTCAGTTCATCCAGTTTCAGGTAGAATATATCTGCCGGGTTTGAAAGAGAATCCTTAGCTGCCAACTGCTGACCAAACGCCAGGAACATCCTGCGAACCATACCAAAACCCTTCGTACGGTAATAACGTAGATTTTCCCTGTTGGAGACGAGATAGCGGGCTTGCTTAAGGACATGTTTGAACAGCCGCCGCTTTAGGGCTATTCCCTTAAGTGTTGTATCAACGAGACGCTCCGCTTCCAGCCTGTCATTATCAGTTGTATTCGCTGCAAATTGCAATCCACCCGTAAGCGCATAAGATCGCAGTATGGCTACCAATTTTGCCGGATTTTGCTTGTAGGTTACAGTCTCCAGCTTCAGCTCCGCGATGCATCGTTCACCCCAGTCGTCGATGTAACTTTTGATAATGGACAACTGTTTGCTGAACCGCGCCTCCTGTAGCAAGTTCCATGTCCCGGCTGGGGTATTTTCCAGCAGCGACCGTTTTAATTCCGGCTCATTCATCAGCGCGTCTACCAGTTCCGGCAAGCGGCGTATCGGCTCGGTGGTGATAATGTCTTTAGAAGTAGCTAGTAGTTGGTTGTGAAGATTAGGATAGTCCGGGAAATACTGTGTGCACATCTTGTGCAGCAACCCGAAATAGATCATCGCGAAAAAATCATTCACGAGCGGCGCCTTCCATTTTTCCACCATCAGTTTTTCAAAACGGTGGTAGTCAGCCAGAATTTCATTCAACGCCTGTTCAGAAAAATTTTCCCCCTTGAACTGGTTATAGATTTCGTCAAAGGCGGCGATGAACTCTTTTTTCTGCCTGCGTACAGTAGCCAGGTTTTTTAATATCGCGCCAACCGCTCTGGCAATATCTAAGTAATCCTTCAATCCTGCTTTCTCTTCCGGGAATTGGATGTCGGGCTTTTCTTTCACGCCCATCATTTTTTCCATGAAGGAAGCGTTGATCTTGTAGCCGGGCAACAGCGACAATACTTTATACCAGCTGTTCAGGTTGTAGTAGACCTGCCCGTTAAGTAACCCCAGCATGTTATCATAGGCAGCAGCGTTCTCATTTATCTTTCCCTGGCTGATGCCAAACACATCGGACAATTGCCTGTAAACAGCAGCATACATTTTCTCAATAAACGAAAATGTAAGCGGTAGTGTAAAGCCGGGATAACTCTCGATGATATTGCTGTTATCCCAAATGATCTTGCTCTTTTGAGTGGCGGTAGTTACAGCACGAGACTGCAGCAGGTAGAACTGCCCGTTCCAAAATGCAAATTCAATATCCTGCGGCTTTCCATAAAGTGCCGATAGTTTTGAAAGCACTCCGGAGATGTGTAAAACTTCTGCATTACTAAGTACAGCGTTATCACCGGCCAGCCGCTCTACTGAAACCTCTCCGTTTTTAACCTTATAGCTGTCTGCATTGACATTGCCGCTTACCAATGCCTCGCCAACACCATTAATGGCATTGATCACATGCTCGTCGGATTTTCCTGTTACAGGGTTGACACCAAATGCCACTCCTGAAACTGTTGCCGGTATCATCTGCTGGATGATGACCGCCATCCTCACATCGGTTGTTCCGGTGAAATTTTTATAGGCGCTCAGCGCTTTGCTGTTTGCCGACGACCACACTTCGTAAACAGCATCGGGCAGGTCATCCAAGGACACATTCAGCAGCGTTTTGAATTGCCCCGCAAAAGAAAAGTCTGCACTATCCTCCACGGTTGCCGATGAACGTACTGCCAGAAACTCCGCACCCCGCAATTGTTTCCTTAGATCAGCAAGCGCATTCCTGACTTTAATCTTGATCGCTTCAGCGGTCTCTTCACCACCGTCGTCGAAAAAACCTACAGGCAATACGACAAACGCAGGCACGGGGTATCCTGCCGCTTTCAGCAATTCCAGGTTCGCAGCCTTGCCGCCGATATTTTCCCGTCCTTTGTCCGGTGTCTTCACGTTCCCCCGTTTATTATGTTCGTTAACATCGGAATGCCTCCAAGGATCAAATACATACAAAGCGCCCACACCAGCGACATCACCTCTATAGCCTTTGTTTTAGATGCAGTTGGCTGCAGCGTAAAACGTATCGCCGGTATAGCCGACAATATATACACGACAGCAAGCGCAATGAACGCCACGCTTGAATAATTCGCATAATGCACTGCGGTGATTGCAAACAGTAAATTGACCGTTAGTATAACAAGCCAGGTGGCCGGTGCAGCTTTCAATCCCCACAACTTTGTGTAGCTCACAACACCCGGCTCTTCCGTTTCCGTGACGCGGAGCTTTCTTCCTACTTCCAGCACAATGCCATTTAAAAACGACACGACAAAGAAAAAGATCAATCCCAAAGGCGCGCCTGCGTTTTCCAGTTTCCAGTCGTAGCTGCTGGCATATACATCGGCCAGCGGAATGATCATCATATGGCTGACGATATATGCTACCTGGTGTTTCTTCAGCCAGCCCGGTACAAAGAACTCATACCTCATGAGCAGCAGATATACCATCATGGCCGAGTAAAGCACCAGCAATGAAGGATAGTAAATAACATTGATCAGCGTAGCACAACCAAACAGCACCCATGCCGGCACCGATAATTCCTTCAAACTAACAAGGCCACGCGGAACGGGAAGATAAGAACGGTAAAGCGCATCATCCTCCTTGTCCTTGTGCTCATCAGATACGCGAAGCATAAAAAACAAAATGACATTAGTAACCACGCAGGCGAGATAATCAGCACCAGCGATGAAATCATTCTCCCCGCGGCAGGCCCTTGAAAAACCAATAGCCGAAAAGCTGAAAGCCGCTATCAGCGGTATATGTACCAGTAAGGGGAAACGCTCTTTCTGGTAAATGAGCAGCCTTTTTATAAGCGGTTGTTTCGGGGCCGACATGACTATTTATACCTTTCTGCGGAAAACCTGGTGAGCCTTGCTGAATCTTCCCGAGGCAAGCGCCGCAGCAATAGACAGCTCGCCCGCCAGCGCAACCGCTGTGCATATCTCGGCAAACTTGCGCGCGCTGTTTTTGCCCTTGCAGCCGATCAGTTCGAGGCATTCGTTTTGCGTAGGCAACGATGTGCCGCCACCCACCGTGCCCACCACCAGCGAAGGCAGCGTCAGCGACACGTACAGGTCTTCATGCCTGTCAACCTCCATGCGGGTAATGCCCACATAAGCTTCCGAAACACAGGCCACATCCTGGCCGCAGGCCATGAACAAAGCCGTAAGCCCGTTGGCGATATGGCCTTGCAGGCCTATGCTGCCGCTCTGCGCCGCCGCTACCATCGATGTTTGCCAGTATATGGCAATGTCCTCCGGTGTCGACTTCAATACATCAGCCACCACCTTCCGTTTTACAATGGCCTCGGCAGTTACTTTTTTGCCGCGTACCGATGTGAAAGACACCGCCGTTGCTTTTTTGTCGCCGCTGTAGTTGCTTTCCACGAACCAGTAGTTGGGTTTTACCGGGCTGTTTTGCAGGATGTACTGGCACACCGCCTCCGTACAAATGGTGACCATATTTTGCCCCGCCGCCTCACCGCAGGTGTACTCAAATACCGATAGCACATTGTTGCCCTCCATATTCAGCTTTACATCCTGCAGCACGGCATACCGGCTATGCGCCGACACTATTTCTTTGAACTTGTCTATCTGCGGCAGCAGCCAGTAAATGAACTGGCCCACTTCCACCAGCGTATCAAACTTCCATACGGGTGTACGTTGCAGGCCCTCTGTGGTGCACACTGCCGTAATGCCTCCGCTAAGCCTCGTGGCTTTGGCGCCGCGGTTGTAGCTGGCCACAAGGGCGCCCTCGGTGGTGGCCAGCGGAACGAAGAAATCTCCCCTGGCTTCCGTACCGCTGATGAAAAGAGGGCCTATGACGCCCGTAGGTATTTTCGTGAGGCCGATGAAGTTCTCTATGTTGCCTTTATAATATTCTGCGTGGTAATTGTGTTCTTCGCCCGAAAGATGCGCCAGCGAGGCCGAAAGATGTGTTTTCAGCAGGTCGATGCGCGATTGTTTGGCCTCGTCGCTCCAGGTATTGCTTTCCGGCAGTTTAGGTGCATCGGGCAGGGCTCCCGGGTCTTTCTGCTTAATGTCGCCAAGCACCTCATCAAACGACTTGGAATGGGTGTACAGGTTCACCAGGTGCTTCGCATTTTTGCTGTTGGTGGTCATAGGCAGCTTTACGTAAATATAAATGTATTATAAGCTATCGCATAGGTTTTCCGGTGAAAGCTTTTGTTAAAAGGGGTGGGGGTGGGAAAGGTATGCATTTGCTTCCCCTCCTGGGAGGGGTGTGCGCGAGCCTAGTGCATAAGCGGGGTGGGTTGTTGAGTAGCGCGTTGTTGTTGAATTTATGCACTTAGCTGCAACTTACTATTAAGCTGCCGTTGCGTCGCACTCTTGTGCGACTGGGACGTCTACTGAGCACGCCTGTCCCGCAAGTGCGGGGTTCATCGGTCGGGAATGCTAGGCTAGTTGCGCCTGTCCCGCAAGTGCGGGGTCGCACTCTTGTACGTTCGGACGCCTGCTGGGCGCACTTCATACCCCACAAGCCGTCATTGCGAGAGAGTATTTGCGGACTGCAAATACGGCCGAAGCAATCTCGAGTCTACATGAACTCACTTATTCTATGCCGCCTTCGTCTTTCATTATTTGATCAAAGCGCCCATTTGACCTTTATAGGCTTTTGCTTCTTTAAGGGATAGTAATCAATCCCGCTTTTGGAGATTCTAATTTCTTCGAGCTTTTGTCGTCTGCTGAATTGAGAAGATGGCGTCGCTTTTACCAAGCATCGCTTCCGGAATGTTGATTGAAATGTTGTGCTCAGGCATATACCACAGGTTTTTTCTTTTTAGGTTTTCCTGTTTTTGCACTCTCTTCTCCACTTTCTTTTTTCCCTATGCCCCATACTTCATTTATTTTATCCTTTATTTTTTGCTCAAAAATTTCAATCAACCTCTTGTTTGCTTCCACAAGCCTTTGCTCTTCTTGCAGATC
>CAMPKG010000236.1 GCA_946887085.1 uncultured Sphingobacteriales bacterium | reverse complement strand
AGTTGAGGCGGTTTATAATAACACAAATATACGAAAATGATGTGGAATGGACAATTAATAATAGATAATACCACCCCTCCTTGTTTTAAGGAGGGGCCGGGGGTGGTTGATGAGGATTTGTACTGTAGCTGAGGAAAGAGCTGCATAACAGAATATCATCGGCGGTAATACTACCCGGCTTTTTAACCACCCCTGCGCCCCCGCCATGCTCAATGATTGCTTCAGTTGAATAGCTCCTAAAAAATAGGAGGGGAAGAAAATAATACACCCTCCTCATTTCGAGGAGCCATGCATAAAAAGACGTAAACAGATGGCGGGGGCCGGGGGTGGTTGACGAAGACTTGTACTGTAGCTGAAGAGAGCGGCATAACAAAACACCGTCATATGTAACACTACTCAGCTTTAAACCACCCCTGCGCTCCCGCCATGTTCAATGATTATTTTAATTGAATGGCTCCTTAAAACAAGGAGGGGAAATTTATATTTTTAGGTATGGCGAAACAGATGCATAACCGGACTGACCTTAAAGAGCGCAGGAAAGATTTGCGAAACAATGCCACACCTGCGGAGAAGGAACTGTGGAACTTATTGAAGGGATCTGCACTGGAAGGCCGAAAATTCAGACGACAGCATAGTATCGGTAATTATATTCTCGATTTCTACTGCCCTTCAGAAAGACTGGCCATAGAATTGGATGGTGAATATTACTATACTGAAAAGGGAAAGCTGCGTGACGAAGGACGAACGAAATTTCTTGAGGAGAATTTTATCCGTGTTTTACGTTTTGAGAATGGATTGATCTTTCATTTTCCCGAGGAGGTTGTGACAACTATAAAGTCGCATTTGGGCGTCAATCAAATTTAAAGAAGAACATTTCCATGGTCAGATTTTACTATTTATTATTCCTTTCAGGCATTTTATTGGCATTTCCAGATATCCAGGCCAAAGCAAAAAGTGCTGACACGAGTTTGCTGAATTCGTCCCAGCTCATAGCGATGGATATAGGCAAATATTCTCCTATCGCCATAGTGGTAGGTGTAATGCTGGGACTGTTTGCCCACAACAAAAAGCTTTCACAAACAGCCAAAGCGCTGATCTATTTCGGCATACTGTTCTTCGGGTTATATACCATGGAGCGTTCTGTGGAGCCGCTGCGCGATTCAGGCACCTTCGCCAACCTGATGGTGGAGATGAACAACCCGTTGAAGGGCACAGGCGCAGGAGCACTGGTCACGCTCATCATACAATCGTCGAGCGCCACGGTTGGTATCGTGATAACGCTGGCTAAAAAAGGATTGATAGAACTGCCGGGAGCGCTTGCCGTGATGCTGGGCGCAGGGCTGGGTACCTGTGCGGATACGTTGCTCGCGACCATCCGTTCAAACAGGCAGGCGATCAAAACAGGGCTGTTTCATCTTGGTTTCAACATAGTAAGTATCGTGCTTGGGCTTATTTTCTTCGGCCCCTTTGTGGCGCTGGTTGCAAAGCTTGCAGCAGGCACCAGCCTTGCGCAGCATGTGGCTACCGGCCATGTGTTGTTCAACGTTGCAGGTGTGGTGCTGTTCCTGCCCTTTGTAAAGCCAATAGCACGTCTTTTGGATTGGATGGTGCCTGATAAACCACGTGTGTCGATGAGATCACCGGTCGCGGGGTAGCATGCCGGGCTACCAGGTAACAAAATCAAAAATTAAGAATAACTTTAGTATCGCGGATCTACGTGCTACTTAAATGAAAAAACTACCCTTAACTATCGTCCTGTTTTGTTTGTGGACACGTGCATTCGCTCAAAATCTTGTACCCAATCCCGGCTTTGAAAAACTTATCGCCTGCCCTCCCGGCCTGGGGTCCATCACCGGTTTTTGCGCCGATTGGTATGTATACACAAACGCAACAACTGACTATTTCCATGCCTGTACGCCATCAAATGCAGGCATACCCGAAAACTACTTTGGTTATCAATACGCCGCAGAGGGCCAGGCCTACGCAGGGTTGTGTAATTATCAATACCAGAACGGGCAGGATTACAGGGAGTATCTTGCCGCAGACATACAGCCGATGACACCGGGCGTTGTTTACGAGGTATCAATGCTGGTTTCACTTGCAAACAATGCGGGAGTTGCTGCGGAAGACCTTGGCATATATTTTCATAAAGACGGGCCAGCCTTTGTTCCAACTTATTATTTATTGCAGGTAACCCCGCAGGTGTCTTTTTCTTCCGCAGGGCTTATACTGGATACTGCAAATTGGGTACGCATTTCAGGCAAGTTCAAGGCCGACTCGGCGTATGAACATATGATGATCGGGGGTTTCAAAAATCCCACTACCGACAACAAAGTACAGACGTGGAACTATAGCATTTCAAAGACCTCTTATTATTATATAGATTCCGTAGTAGTTAATGCAGCAGATTCCATTAGATTCAATTACTCCGGCACCCTTTGCGATGGTGACACGATCATGGTTGATTATTTTGCACAAGCCGGCATATTTACACCAGGCAATATTTTTCAGCTGCAATTGTCGGATGCAAACGGAAGTTTCGCTAACCCTGCAACGATAGGTTCTGTTACGTCTGCCGCATCGGGCACTATAGTAGGAACTATACCATCGGGCACTCCCCAGGGCAATGGTTACAGGCTAAGGATAATCGCGAACTCGCCGGCCTTCAGCCGGGTTGGCGCCAATACCATAGAGGTATACACCCTACCATCAGTATCCGCAAACAGCAATAGCCCCGTCTGCGAGCAGGAACCATTGCACCTTAAACCAAATACGAATGTCAGCTCAGCTGCTTTTGACTGGCAAGGCCCAGATGGTTTTATGTCGTCGCTGTCAGAACCAACGATAACATCTCCAACGGTAACAGGCAACGGAAAATATATAGTGACCGTGAACAACAACGGGTGCATTGCTTCTGATACAATGGATATAATTGTAAAACCTTTGCCTGGTATACAAGCCAGCAGCAACAGCCCCATTTGCGAAGGCGAACAGTTGAAATTGGATGCTGCGAGCGTTGCCGGCGCTGCTATTCATTGGCAGGGCCCTGCGGCGTGGAGCGGTGAAGGAAATGTAGTATTAGACAATACATCGAAAAAAAATGAAGGCATCTACAAAGCTACCGCTACGCTGGACGGCTGCCATTCAACAATGGAGCTAAACGTACAGGTAGATACTTTGCCAAAGATCGACCTGGGAGATGACAAGATTATATGCCCCAATACCACCGCGGTGATCGGCGGCGCGCAGGAAGGTGTTAGTTATGCATGGAATACCGGGTCCGCAGAATGCTGTATCGATATAAATGTTGCCGGGAACTATGTGCAAACAGTGAGCAACCACTGCGGCAGTGCAACTGACAGCATCAGGATAACGGTTGTAACCTGCGATACTTGTGTTGTTATGCCATCTGCATTTACACCCAATGGAGATGGCAAAAACGACCAGCTTGCGCCGATAGTCCGCTGCGCTATCAAAGAATACTCATTTAAAATATTTGACAGGTGGGGACAGCTGCTGTTCAGCGCATCATCGCCCTATCAGAAATGGGATGGAACGTTCAACCATATACCAATCGACCTGGGCACATATTTTTATCTCCTCAGGTATACACCGGATATTCCCGTCGATAAGCCCGGAAAATTTATAATAAAAGGCGATGTAACGCTCATCAGGTAGCCTTGTTCTAAATTGATTAAACATTTTTATGCACAGACGAAGTGACTGATTCCCTATTTTTACCGCCAAAATACCCCATATGCGCTCAGAAGCGAAAACTGCTATAGAATATTTAAGCTCATTGCCGGAAGAGCGGATAGAACCGATGGACAAAATATATAAAGCGATAACGAAGAACCTGCCTAAGGGTTTCGCTGAAGGCATGGGTTATGGTATGCTGGGCTGGTCGGTGCCGCATAGTTTATACCCGCCGGGGTACCACTGCGATCCCAAACAGCCCCTGCCCTTCCTGGGTATCGCCTCGCAAAAGAATTTTATTGCACTCTACCACATGGGCATTTACAGCGATCCGAAATTGCTGAAATGGTTCACCGACGAATACCCGAAACATTGCAAGCGCAAGCTGGATATGGGCAAGAGCTGCATCCGCCTGAAGTATATGGACGACATCCCCTACAAGCTGATCGGCGAACTGGCCTCGAAGATGACACCGCAGGAGTGGATAACGACGTATGAGAGGGTGTTGAAAAGATAGTGCCCGGTTGTAGTACCCCGCCAACCGAAGTACTATTCTGACGATACCAACCTGCCCGTAGCCGGCGCAAGGCCCGGTTTCTCATACCGGTAAAACAAAATACCCGGTGGAAGCGATGCGACATCGCTTAACGCCGTTCTTTCAGCGCTGATGGTTTTACGCGCTATCACTCTTCCGTCCAGAGCATAAATAGATAGCACTCCATTCAGATATACTGCCGGCACATGTATCACAGAATTTGCATTTGCCGGATTGGGCGAGATGCTTATACTGCTATTGTCACCGATCTCAGGAACTGTTGCGGTGCTTACATGCACGGAGCATGTATTTATCATGTAGCAACCTTTGGCATTTGTGATCTTTACGCTGACCGTAGCAATTGCAGGCACCCAGCATCGAGGATTTACAACATTAGAATCAGAAAGGAATTGCCCGTGGGACCAGCGATAAGTTAATGGAGTAAAGTTGCTGATACATGCCGGCCATAGGCTAACCGTGTCTTCTTCAAATTTAAATTTTATGCAATCAGCGGTGATACAGGTCCAACTGGAAAAATGTACAACGACATCGTCTGTCGCAGTATCCCCGGAGTTATCAGTTATTTTCAACCGGAATGTTTCCATCGTCGAAACCCCGGAGCCCACCACCCGAGGGTTAGGAATGTCCAAAGTATCGAGAAACCAGTCAGGGAGCGCGTTGTTATTCAAAATAGTCCACTCATAGCTATATGGCGGATTGCCTCCTGTGGCGGCTGGTATGCCACCCAGCGTCGGATCGCCCGGATTACCCATGCCGCAATACACCGTATCATTTCCCGCATGCGCAGCCAGCGGCTGTGCATAAAGCCGCGTTGCCGTAAGCGTGAAAATAAAACAGACCGATACCGCCAGCTTGTGCATAATTAAATATACAACTTTATCTAAAATGTCTTTTACATGGTTTCCTTACATTAGCGGGCTATGAAGTTAACCAAACTCTTCACGGATTTTTTTGAGAGTGAAAAATCTGCGGGTATTTTGTTATTGATCTGTGCA
>CAMPKG010000235.1 GCA_946887085.1 uncultured Sphingobacteriales bacterium | reverse complement strand
TGCTCATTCCAATGCCAACACTGACAGGGCAGGCGGGAGTGGAACTGGTGGTATTATCATTATCCGCGAATACCGATAAAAGAGATCATAAAACATGAGAACGAGAAGAAATACATTGATTGTGGGTCTGATGTTGGCAGCAGTTTCTGCCAGCAGCCAGGGGCTGATCATACCTTCGGGCTCTTATGTCATCCAGCAAGGTGGTAACCTCATTATGGGGCAGGATTGGACGAACAATGGGTCGTTCACGCAGAACGCAGGGACTGTTGTATTCAGCGGTAGCTCACAAAACCTGTCCGGTTCTGCAACCACCTTCAAGCATCTGACCATCTCTTCAGGCAGCACTACTGCAATAACAACAACCGGCCATACAATAACGGATATACTTAAGACCAACGGCACATTAAATGCAGACAACAAATTGACACTTTTGTCAAGCACGACAAAAACAGCACTTGTAGATGGTGCCAGCACTGGGGCAGCCAACGATATCGTTATGCAGCGTTACCTGTCTTCAGGTTTTGGTTATAAATATTTCAGCTCGCCTTTCCAGGCTTCGACAGTTAACGAATTTTCCGACGAAATAGACCTGGGCAGTGCAGGTGATTTTCCCGGCGTTCACGGTTATGACGAGACCCTGAACTCTACCGGCTGGGTATATTATAACAACTCGTCAAATACGCTTACGCCGCTCAGAGGCTATGCAGTTCAATTTGGCACATCATCATCTCCGCTTACAGTAGACATAGCCGGAGATGCTAATAATGGATCGGTATCTATCAATTTATTCAACAACAACAACACATATACGCAAGGCTTTAATCTTGTTGGCAATCCTTATCCCTCGCCCATCGATTGGGACGCTACCTCAGGTTGGACAAGAACCAATATTGATGACGCTGTTTATTATTTTGATGCCAGCAATTCGGACCAATATGGTGGAACTTACAGTTCCTATATCAACGGCGTATCCAGCGATGGAATAGCTGACAATATTATTCCCGCCATGCAGGCTTTCTTTGTACATGTCACAGACGGATCGTATCCTGTGTCCGGAAGCCTTGGCATGGACAATAACGTTCGCGTTAATACTTTCAATCCTGCATTTCACAAACTCGACCCATCACAAAGCCCTCTGCTCCGAATAGCTGCCACATTTGCCGGCGGCAAGAAAAATGATGCAGCAGTAATTTATTTTGACACAGATGCTTCAATGGGCTTCGACCTTGAACTTGACGCAATGAAAATGATGAATACCGACGCGGCAGTACCCAACTTATATGTGCTGCCCGGAAGCGGCGTAAAAATGTCGATCTGCGGTATGCCCGATCCTGCTGATAGCATTAACATGGTACCGCTCGGGTTGGAAACAGCAAAAGACGGAGATGTGCAGTTCAAAATAAATGATATGGACAATATACCGTCCGGACTAAATATTTACCTCACTGATGCGAAGACAAAGACGATACAAGACGTGCGTATCAACCCGGTGTATCAAACAACACTGGCTAAGGGAAAACACGACAGCAGGTTCTCTATTGTCTTTTCTAAAAATCCTCTATCAGACGCACTATTCGCACCCCCCTCGCTCAACGCTTACAGCAGTAACGGAAAAATATTTGTTTATCTGAATCTGCTCACCGGGGAAAAGGGTACCCTGGTGGTTGTCAATACCCTGGGACAGGTTATAGCTCGTCATGAACTAAACGGCTTCGGTTATCACGAGATACCGGCATCATACAGCAGCGGGATATATATTGTAAGCTTCTACGCAAACAGCAATGTGTATTCCAAAAAATTATTTTTGGGAAATAACTGATGAGGATCAAGAGAACATACACACTAGTCAGATTTTTAGCAATCGTCGGAGTACTGTTGTCAGCATTGTTGTTCGGCAACTCTGCCTATGCACAGCAACACCCCCCACGTCCCTTCTCTATATATACAACACCCGCACAAGGTTTATTTTTCGGCGCATTCTATCATGGCAATGCCGGTGGAACAGTGATCATTTTTCCCGATGGATCGAGGTCTACAACTGGCGATGTTATACAGGCAAGCCTTGGATTTCAATTTTCACCAGCTATCATAGAAGTAGAGGCTGCAGCCGGAACAAGAATAAACATCATGAACGGATCTAACTCTACACTTACGGGTAGCAATGGCGGGTTTATGACGTTGCAGGTAGGTACTTCAGATCCGGCTGTACCATTCATCATTACGTCATCACCCCCTGCCCGCACACAGGTAAGAATAGGTGGAACATTATATGTAGGCAATTCGCTCGCAAACCCGGTAGGGGCATACAGCGGCCAGTTCAATGTAACTTTTGTACAGGAATAACAACCTGGAGCACGGGATATGAAATTCAAGAAAGACAGGCAATATCATAGAATGATACTATTATTGCGCCGTGTCGTCTCTGGTCCTGTCATATTCCTTTCATTTCTAGCCTTAGTTTTTTGCACTCACACCGCGACCGCCCAACAGGAAGATTACGAGGAAATACTCATCTCGCTTACGCTGCCCGGCATGAGCATGATAGAGGTGCCGGCTCTTATAAAAGATGATACACTATACCTACCCGTGGTAGAAATCTTTGATTTCATTCGCGTAAAAAACACTACCAGCAACGGGTATGATACAGTATCGGGCTTCTTTCTTCAACAAGATTCGACATACCTTATTGACAAGCCCGGCAACCGCATCTATTTCGGAAACAGGGTTTATGAAATGGGAAGCGACGGACTTATCAAAACGCCAACGACACTGTTCGTGAAGTCGCCTCACCTGGCAAATATTTTTGGACTACATCCTCACTTTAATTTTCGCGCACTTGCTGTAACCCTTAATACCAAACAGGAGCTACCGGCAATTCGCGAAGCCAGGCTGGAACAGATGCGACGCAATATCGGTCGCTTGAGAGGCGACATAAAAGCAGATTCCGTTTATCCACGGATCTATTCGCCGTTTCATTTCGGGATGGCAGACTGGTCAGTGATTTCTACGCAACAGGAAGGCTCTCCCGTTGATACCAGGGTTGGACTTTCCTTCGGTACGGTGATAGCGGGAGGCGAAGCAAATGTTGCCCTTAATTATAGCACCACACAACCTTTCAATGAAAAACAACAGTATTATTTATGGCGACGCGTGAACAATGAAAATAAAATGTTTCGCCAGGTGATGGCAGGAAAGATCCCGCTGAATACCATTTCCTCGATATTCGCACCCGTGGTTGGTGTCCAGGCAACCAATGCCCAAACAACAGTAAGACGTTCATTCGGCTCATATAGACTCACCGATATCACCAACCCCGGATGGATCGTTGAACTTTATATCAATAATACACTCGTCGACTATACAACGGCTGATGCTACGGGAATGTTCTCCTTCGATGTGCCGCTGATCTACGGCAGCTCAGTCATCAAACTTCGTTATTACGGCCCTTTCGGCGAGGAGTCATTTAAAGAGGAGAATGTAAACATCCCCTATAATTTCCTGCCGGAGAAACAGTTTGAATATAATATCAGCGCTGGGATCACAGAGGACAAACGGGAATTTTCGCTTGACAGCAACGGCAGATTTGGCCGCGTTGCGGGCACCTATGGTTTGAGCAAATCTATTACAATGACCGGTGGTATGGAATACTTTTCCACTGTAATTAAAAGTCCTGCAATGCCGTTCTTGCAAACCTCTGCGAGAATAAGACCGAATTTGTTGTTCTTTGGTGAATATACTCACGATGTCAGAACTAAGGGAAGTCTTTTATATCGAACGGTGAAAAACTGGCAAATTGAAGCTACGTATACCAAATTTAAGAAGGGCCAAACCGCTATCAATAATAATTCGGTGGATGAAAGAAGGCTGGTTTTCTCTGTCCCTATACGCATGCGTAAGTTCTCGTTATTCTCAATGATGACACTCAATCAAAGCGTGCTGCAGACAAAAAAAAGTCTTACTACAGCTGAATGGACATTAAACGGACTGGCATTTGGCCTAGACGCCAGGATAAGTACCTATGGTTATTTTATTGAAGAAAGCCAGCCACTAATTTATAGCAATATCTCTACTGTCCTTCGATTACCCGGCACTTTCCTTTTCACACCCGAAGTCCAGTATTCGTATACTGCAAAAGATTTTATTTCGGCGAAGGCACTGCTTGAAAAAAGAGTATTTCGCTATGGATATATGGGATTGTCCTTTGAGCGAAATTTTAAGACCGATATTCAAAACGCTTCAATTCAATTAAGGTATGACATACCTTATGCCCAGGTCGGAGCCACTGCAAGATATTTCAACAAGAAATTTTCTTTTATCGAGGTAGCAAGGGGTAGCCTGCAATTTGATCAGAGATCAAACTTTGTTCGTGCTACAAACAGCGTCAGTATTGGACGCGGAGGCCTGGCTATTATGCCGTTCCTCGATCTGAATTGCAACAATGTACGCGATGCAGATGAGCCAAAAGTATCGGGGTTAAAATTCAGGATTGGTAGCGGGCATATCTTACCCGAGAATAAAGACACGGTTATTCACGTTTCCGATCTTGAAGCTTATTCTACACACTATATTGAACTAAATCGATTCAGCTTCGACAATATTGCGTGGCAAATACAGAAAAAGATACTGCGTGTAACCATTGAACCGAACAGCTTTAAGCCATTACAAGTACCGATAGCAGTCGTGGCCGAAGTAACCGGAACTGTTTCGATTCTGAGGAAAAGGACCCTTAAAGGTCAGGGCCAGATCTACATAAACTTCTACAAAAATGATAGCCTTGTAGCGCGCACGTTGAGTGAATCGGATGGATATTTTAGCTACATGGGCCTTGCACCGGGAGCGTATACCGCAGTAATCGACTCCGCGCAAATGCAGCGTGTAAATATGAAATCATCCGCGCCCGTATCATTTACCGTGCAGGTAAATAGAGAAGGAGATATCATTGATGGCCTGGAGTTTACTGTGCAATCGCTGATCCCGGACACCAGCGCTCCGATTAAGAAAGACACCGTCGCGATTCCTGAAAAGAAAACCGGTAAAACTAAACCAACCACTACCAACTCTAAAAGGAACAAGTCGTCAACTATCAAAAAAATAACAAAGCAGCCGAGCGCAAATTACCAGCGACATTCCCCCGTAAAAAAGCCTGCCTCAACGAAACAGCGAATTCAACAAAAACCGGCAGCGAAACCGGCGAACAACCCTGCAAAAAAACCGGCAACCAAACTACCACTACTTTCGAAGAAGAAACTGAAAAAC
>CAMPKG010000234.1 GCA_946887085.1 uncultured Sphingobacteriales bacterium | reverse complement strand
TTTTTTATGTTTTCCGTTTTGCAAGAGTTTTTTTCCCAATTATGAAAATGGAAGTTCCGGGGTCGTCATAGTTTTGCCCCACTTTAAAAAGCAACAGAGGAACATTATATGAAAAATCAATTACTATTTATTGCAGGTATTTGCGCAGTTCTTTTCGCTTCTTGTAAGAAAGATGAAACTACACCAACTCCAACCAACCCGGTTGTTGAGAAAGTACCTTACAGCTCTCTTAGCAGCACTACTAACTATTTTGAAACTTTCAAAGGTGCCGATGGTAAAACGACAGTTGATTTCAGCGGCCAAACCACGCGTATAAAAATGTTGAAAGACATTGACGCGTATATGAAGAAAGGTCTTACCCAGACCCTTCATGCGCAGGTTCTGAAAAACATGTTCGAGAACAAGAACGGAGCCTTTACTACTCAGGGATTGAACGAGGCAACGGACAAAACCATCGTTTCTAAAACTGCACAGTCTTTCAGCGCTGCTGATGCTGATGCGGAACGCCAGCGTTTCTATGGTTATTTTACCGCTATTGCAAACGCAAGTGCAAACTTCAGTCAGAAAGCTGAAGCCGGTAAAGCGGGTTTGTTGGATGGCAAATACCTGGTGAACGAAAAAGGTTTTGAATATGGCCAGTTCGTTCAAAAAGGCCTTATCGGTGCAATGATGCTCGACCAGATCAGCAACATCTACTTCGGTACAGAGAAACAGGCTGCTGATAACAAAACGACTGTTACCGGCAAGAACTATACGCAACTGGAGCACCATTGGGATGAAGCTTACGGTTACCTGACTTCGAATGAAGTATATCCTAAGAAAGACCCTGCTGATAATACCAAATGGCTGGAGTCTTACCTTGGCAGCTATGCCCGCCAGGTGAATTTTCCTGCCGGTCCTGAGGCGATCTATATGGCCCTGCTGAAAGGCCGTGCTGCTATCGTGAACAACGATATGACAACCCGCGATGCACAGATCGCTACATTGCGTTCTTCTTTCGAGAAAGCGATCGCTACTATCGCTATCAGCTACCTGAACAAAACGAAGACTGCAACAAGTGACGGTGCGAAATTCCACTCATTGTCTGAAGGTTTCGGTTTTGTTTACTCACTGCGTTTTGCACATAATGCAAAGATCAATAAAGCAAAATCTGATGAGTTGCTGAACATCCTTACCAGCAAAACAAATGGCTTCTGGGACTTGAACAATAGTGATATCGACAACGTACGCGACCAGATTGCAACTGCTTTCGGCATCGATAAATCTACGGTAGTAAATCACTAATGAGCTTTTACTGACATAGGGCGATAAATCTGAAGGCGGCACGCAAGTGCCGCTTTCAATCATAAATAGAAAAACTGTTTCGATGAAAAAATGGCTGATAGGATCGATGATCTGTGCGTTATCAGGCGTGGTTTTTCTTGCTGCCTGCAAGAAGAAAAACAGCGATGACGACAATACACCCTCAAACAATTTTGACCGCAAGGCAATGCTCACCAATTATGCAGACAATTACATTGTTCCTGCGTATACGGTGATGGAATCATCACTGCAGGAATTGAAGGGTAGAACCGAAGTTTTTACTTCTATACCCAATGATCAGAATTATGCCAATGTCTTGAACGCATGGCTGGAAGCTTATAACGTGTGGCAGCGTGTTGATATGCTGGAATTTGGTCCGGCTGAGGATGTGTCGTTACGCATGTACATAAATACTTACCCCGTGACCACATCTAAGGTTGAAGCCAACATCACCGTTGGCAGCTACGATCTTGAAAGCTTCAACAATAAAGATGCACAGGGTTTCCCCGCTATCAACTACTTACTTAGCAACGGCGATAAAGCCACCATCATGGCGTTGTATACCACAGACAGCAAAGCTGCAGCACGCAAAAAATACCTGAACGATGTGGTAGATAAGATGCTGCAAAAAGTGAAGGGTGTTAAAGAAGCCTGGGGTACATACCGTACTACATTCGTAAATGCAACTGGCACCGACGCCGGCAGCAGCACTTCGAAGATGGTGAATGCTTTTGTATTGTACTATGAACGTTATTTCCGCAGCGGCAAAATCGGTTTGCCTGTAGGGGCGATGACCGGTGTTGCCAAGCCTGAATTGGTTGAAGCTTACTACACACCTGATTTCTCCAACCAACTGGCCATAATATCACTCAGTGCAGTAATGGCATTTTACGAAGGCCGCAGCTTTGATGGCAATGCCGTAGGCAGTTCGATGAAAAGCTACCTGAAAGCCATAGGAACAAAGGACGACAATGGTGCGTTGATGGCAGATGTGATAACAACAGAACTTACTGATGTTGACACAAAGCTGAAAGCGCTGCAAGTGTCACTAAAGGACGCCGTTCAAAACAATCGTCCACAGGTGCTGGCGATTTATGATGAAGCACAACAAGTCGTGCCCCTAATAAAAGTTGACATGGTTTCAGCATTTGGTATTTCCATTACTTATGTAGATAACGACGGAGACTAGTAATGTCCAATAGCATCACCAACATATTTTCCAAAACTTACTTAGGGAAGCCGGTTTACTCGGCTTCCTTAGCTGTTTTTAGATTGGTGTTCGGATTGATGTTGTTTGGAGGTACTGTGCGTTTTTGGCTGAAAGGATGGATAGAAGAACTATACGTTAAACCCGGATTCTTCTTTCATTACTTCGGTTTTGATTGGGTGCAGCCGATGGGGCAGTATACTTACTTGCTGTTCGCTATTTGTGCACTAAGCGCATTGACCTTTGCACTTGGTTTCAGATACCGCATATCATCGATAATACTTTTTATCAGCTTCACCTACATAGAGCTGATAGACAAAACGAATTACCTGAACCATTACTATTTCGTAACCCTGGTGCTGTTCCTGATGATCTGGTTGCCGGCTAATGTCAACCTATCAATCGACGCTAAACTAAATCCATCCTTAAGCAAAAGACTCATTCCAAGGTGGACTGTTGGCAGCATTCGCCTGATGTTAGGCATTGTATACGTGTACGCCGGGTTAGCTAAACTGAATTCTGACTGGCTGCTCGAGGCCATGCCACTGCGGCTATGGCTGCCTGCGAAAAACGACATGCCTGTTATAGGGCCGCTATTTAACGAGATATTGGTAGCATACGCGTTCAGTTGGTTTGGCGCTATCTACGACCTCACCGTCCCCTTCTTCCTGCTGAATCGCAAAACACGTCCTTATGCGTTTATAGCGGTTGTCGTATTCCATGTAATGACCTCAATCCTCTTCCCGATAGGCATGTTTCCTTACATCATGATCCTGTCGGCTTTGGTCTTCTTCGATTCGGCAGATATGGACAGGTTGGTATTACGCACTGCCGGCTTCACTTCACGCTTATTTAATGTAGATACAGGAGTAAATAGTGTTATCTTTGCGCCGCTGAAACAGCGTTTTGTTTCGCTGCTCTTTGTTTGCTTTTTTGCTGTGCAACTGGTAGTGCCCTGGCGCTACCTCGCGATGCCGGGGGAGTTGTTCTGGACGGAGGAAGGTTACCGCTTTTCCTGGCGGGTGATGCTGATGGAGAAAATGGGTTATGCGCAGTTTGTAGTGAAAGACGAAAAGACAGGACAGGTAGTTGCAGTGAACAATAACGACTTCCTGACCAAGAACCAGGAAAAGATGATGGCCACGCAGGCCGATTTCATCATCCAGTATGCCCGGCACCTGAAACAGCATTTTTTGAAACAAGGCATGCAGCAGCCGAAAGTATACGCAACAGTCTATGTGACACTGAACGGGCGCAGAAGCAGGCTGTATGCACGACAGGACGTAGACCTTGCAGGGGAATACGACTCTTTTGAACATAAAAACTGGATCCTGCCGATACAGGACAAGATATATGGGTTATAGATTTTGGGTGAGTATTGGTTTATTGTCTTTATCATCATTCGGCTTTGCACAAGACACGGCGAAGCTGAAGCAGGTAGTTATTACCGATAAAAAGAAAGGAAACTTCGGCCACCTCAACCAGGTGGACGGCATGAAGATAGCCGCCGGTAAAAAATCGGAGGTGATAGATGTAGAACAACTTACGGTAAATAAGGCAACTAACAATACCCGCCAGGTATATGCAAAGGTTGCAGGCCTCAATATATTCGAAAACGATGGCGCCGGATTACAACTAAGCATCGGCGGCAGGGGACTGGATCCTAACCGTACTTCTAACTTTAACGTAAGGCAAAATGGATACGACATCAGTGCAGATGCACTGGGCTATCCTGAAAGCTATTACACACCGCCGGCAGAGGCGCTCAGCAAGATCGAGATCATTAAGGGTGCAGCCAGCCTGCAATACGGTACACAGTTTGGCGGACTATTGAATTTTGAGATCAAACAACCCGGAGACAGAAAGAAATTTTCAATTGAAAGCAGGCAGACCGCAGGTTCATGGGGCTTTCTCGGATCATTCAATGCGGTGAGCGGCACCGCAGGTAAGCTTAGTTATTACGGCTTTGCGCATTACAAACGTGGCAATGGCTGGAGGCCCAATAGCCAGTTCGAGTCCTTCAATGCCTATGCCGACCTGCACTACCAGTTCAACGAAAAGCATATGCTGGGGCTCGAGTACACGCGTTTGCAGTATTTAGCGCAACAGCCTGGTGGATTGGATGATAATATGTTTGAGCAGGACCCGCGCCAGAGCAACAGGCCACGCAACTGGTTTGCGGTACAATGGAACCTGATCGACCTGGAGTGGGACTATCGCCTATCATCGCATACGAGAATACAAACGCGCAGCTATGCATTAATAGCTTCAAGAGATGCAATAGGATTCCGTCCTAACAGGCCTTCACAACCTGACAATGGAGGGACGCGCGATCTGCTGAAAGGAAGTTTTGAAAACATTGCGCTGGAATCGCGCCTGCTGCATCGGTATAGCATCGGCAGCAGGGACCAGACCTTGCTAACCGGTATACGCGCATATCGCGGGCATAGCACCAATAAACAAGGTTATGTGAACAATGGGTCGGGAGCAGATTTTTCTTTCACCGATGAAACATCGCAGGTAATTTCGGATTATGAGTTTCCTAACCTGAACTTTGCTGCATTCGCTGAACAAATATTCCGCATAACCGATAAATGGAATGTTACACCCGGCATACGCGCTGAGTGGATACGTACTGAAGCTAATGGCCTGTATCATGACAAGGTTACCGATCTGCGTGATAGTGTGATCAGCGACATAGTCACCAACGAAGCGAGGACATTGCCACGTTCTTTTATCATTGCCGGCATTGGAAGCAGCTATAAGCCCCATGCAAATGTTGAGTTCTATGG
>CAMPKG010000233.1 GCA_946887085.1 uncultured Sphingobacteriales bacterium | reverse complement strand
TTTCCGGTAAGCGGTATCTTTTTGTGCTGGCCTATTTAAAAATCAGGCACGGCGCGCGGGGTAACAGTCGGAAGAACCCAAATATTTTTTGAAAAGCTTCCGGAGAAGGCATCCGTTTGCGGACTCGCCAATAAAATTTTGGATCGCTGTGATAGAAAATGTCTATCGAAAGTTACCTGCTCTTGATATAATGGTTATGAAGAAAAGTGCAGGCTTTTAAATTCTTTAGCACTTCACATTATAGAACATGAAAGAAGCATGGACGTTTTATTCCTCTTCATCCAAACGAAGGAATCTTGCTGCATTGTTGTAAAGTATATCCCTCTTTTGTTCCTTTGACAGAAAATCTGCTGCTTTGATAGCTTCAATGCCTTTTCCAATCATTTCCGGCCAGCGCATCTGGTCTGACCCAAACATCAGGCGTTTGCCGAGACCTGCATTCACGAGCGCTTCCAGGTACTGGTAAAAAGCCGTGCGGGGGATGACCCACGTAATGGTGGAAACATCGGCATACAGTGTCGGGTACTGATACATCATGGCAATCATGTCATCCAGGAAAGGATAACCGGCATTCTCCACAAAAAGCCTCAGTTTTGGATGGCGAACCAATACCTTTTCCAGCAAGAGCGGGCTGCCGGCAGCGGATCGAAAACCCGGAAGGTAGGGGCCAATGCCCTCGGTGTGAATGAGTGTAGGTAAATCTAACTCTTCGGCCAGGGCAAAGTAAGGATCAAGTGCCACATCGTCGGGAGCAATGCCATTGAGTTGGGTGGCGATCTCTCCCATGCCGGTATAAAATCCGGCTGCATATTGCTTCCTAAGCTGCTCTGCGTCCGGGCGTCCGGGTTGAAAGATAAAAGGCGCCGCAATAAATCGTTCCGGGGCAGCGTCAACCCACTTCGCCACGATCGCAGGATCGAGGCCGCTGAGATGCGCCTTTACGATATGGTAACGATCCATGATCTGCAGTGTTTTCATTAACGTTTCTTCATGATTCGCCGTTGCATGACCTTCTCCCTCGCACGGTTCCGGGCGGCAGAGAGACGGTTGTCCCGCGCGAATTTCATGTGGCGGAAGATCTGCATGCAGGTGCATGTCGATGATAGGTTGCAGCTTCTGTGCGGATAACGTTAAGGGCCGCGATATACATAGGCAAGTCACTAAACATCCGGTGAACAGTGTATGCGCATATTTTAGAATCGAATTTCTTTTCATCTCAAGGAATTTTAGATTGACCTTTATCGAAGAGCTATTCAAAATTATCGATAAAGGAAGGGCTGCCTTGCCCGGTAAGTACCCAATTTTCTGTCATCAACAGAAATGAGTGTTTCTACCCAGATAAGGGATACATCGTTTAACCCTGCAAAGATTTAAAGAAGTTTGTGCTTGTAGGCGTGTGCGGTGGCAGCAGACCGGGAGCAGACGTCAAGCTTTGTAAAAATATTGCTCACATGTCTTTCAACCGTTCGTTCGCTGATAAACAGCTCGTCGGCGATTGTCTTGTTTGTCTTTCCATCTGCAATCAATTGAAGGACCTGATTTTCCCTTCGGGTCATCTCGTTAGCTGCTCGGCGTTTTTTCAAATGGAAATATTCCTCTAATTTAATAATGTCGGGAACGGCTTTCAATTGTTGGAAAACCGATCTGGCAGCTTCACACTCCATCGTAGCGGAATCTTCATCGCCCATTTCTTTATATGCCCTTGCCATTACCGAACGGGTACGGGCAACTTCGTAAGGTGCATTCAATTGATCCCATACGCTACGTGCATTTCGTAAACTGGTTAAAGCCGGCTGCGGATCTCCTTGTGCGAGTAATACCATTCCTTCCGCCTGGGCCGCCAATGCATGTACCCATGGCACATCATGCACTCGGGCCATTTTCTTCAATTCATTTGCTGTTGACCGTGCCTGTTGCACGTTGCCATCGGCAAGCAATATCTCCACGCAGGCAAAAAGAATTTCGCATTTGTTTTTTAACGTCTTTGTTTCCGTCAGTGCATTGGTGATGGACGACTTTGCCCTTTCTGACTGCCCTTGTGCCAACCGCAATAAAGCAAGACCCGGCTGTGGGTTTCGTCCCAGTTTACCCGCCTCCTTGTACGCTTGTTCGGCCCTTGCATTTTCTCCCTGCAATCGGTAGAGATCTCCCAATTGGCAGAAAGCAGAACCAGCCGCCGGTTCTGGTGTTGGCTGCGTCAATAGTTTAATGGCATGAACAGCTTCATGCAAAGCATGGGTCCAGTTGCCATTTAACCGCATGATTTCGGAGCGTCGGGTAAGACATTGTCCGCGGAAGGGCACCAGGTCAGGGTGGGCGGCACACCAGTCGCTGAGCCCATCGGTCCACTCTTTGGCCCTGTTGAAGTCGAAGATTTCCAGAGATGCTTCAATCACGGCACAGTAAGCGATGCCAACAACTATCGCACAAAGCTCTCCCGATGCAACCGCTATCATGGCCTCATCCAAAAAGTTGACGCCTTCTTGTATTTCGCACATTCGAATGAGCGCCTGTCCGCGACCCAGATCAGCAAGCGTGCGCAGGTTTTGATCAGCAAAGCGGTTGCCGGTTTCGCATGCCTGATCGAAGGCCCGCAGCGAACCCTGCTTATCACCTTTGCGCAGAGAGCTGAGCGCAACCGTCAATAACAAATACCCTTGTTCGGCACAATCAACAGGGTTTTCTTCCAATAGTTTTTGCGCATGACCAATCCAGCCGCCACCCCTGACTGTTTCTCCTCCGCTCATTAGCGTAAATCCCAGCCAGAAAGCACACCGAACGGCTCCCGGGATATCGCCATTTTTCAGAAAAGTATTATGGGCGCCGGTCCAGTTGTCATTGGCATCTTTGAATTTTCCGGTGAGATAGGCAGCCATCGCCAGGCATTCAAGATCATTGGGTGCAAGCGGTTGCTCCTTATTCGCCTTCGACAAGTTTGTCAGCACCTCTTTCCATTTTTCCTTTTCGAAAGCTGTTCTGCCGAGATATAATAGTGTTGCAGTGGCCATATTGCATTACAAATATCAAATTTTTTTTCACGTCTTTTCAGTCGGTTGGCATGCTGACCAGGTATATGACAGGGGTGGATAGAGTAAGCTCGTGGCCGGGTTGGTTAATGCTGCGCGCAGCGATTGATGACTAATGCTAACGAGGGCAAGTGTTGTCATGGCCATGCCGGCTATAATAAATACATCAGCGCCTATACTTATACGGTAGGCAAAGCCAGCGAGCCATGCGTTCATTACGATCCAGGACAAAGGAAATCCAATCACCATAGAAATAACAATCAGCACCACAAAATCCTTTGATAACATACCCGTTACACTGCCTGTTGAGGCACCGAGCACCTTCCTGATGCTTATTTCCGGTTTGTAGTAACGAACAGCATGTGTATCATTATCATACAGCGGCTGCTGACCACATTTTAGACAATTTATTGATTTTTATTATATTAGTTCGCTGGCATTAACATTGACCCTATTGTGGCATGCTAATCAATAACATCATTGTCGCCTGGAGGAACTTTCGTAAGGGGAGACTCATCTCCGGCATCAACCTGGGCGGGCTGATACTCGGCGTCACGTTTTGCGTGATCATTTTGTTGTGGGTAAAGGATGAACGCAGCGTTGATGCTTTTCATAAAAACGCATCGCGGATTTACAACGTGTATGAGCGGGAATTCGCAGATGGCAAAGTGGTGCACGATTACTCGACGCCAGGTCTTCTTTCCGTAGAACTGAAGAAGAAAATCCCCGAGGTCCAATACGCTGCCGTTTTTGATATTAACAGGGAAACCGCGCTCCAGGCAGGCGAGAAAACAATAAAATACGCCGGGCTGTATGCGAATGAAGATTTTTTGAAGGTGCTCACCTTTCCGCTGTTGCGCGGTAGAATTGATGAGGTGCTGACCAGCCCGTCATCAATAGTTATTTCAGAAAAGATGGCGATCGATTTCTTTGGATCAGTTGATAAGGCGATGGGACAGACCGTGCGATATATGGACCGTGACGATTTTAGCGTTGCAGGCGTGCTGGCCAATGTACCGGATCATTCCAGCCTGCAGTTTGACTACATTATCAACTGGCACATTTTTATGCAGCAGCGTCCGTGGTTTCAAAACTTTGGAAACACTGCGCCTTTTACGACAATCCTGTTGAAAGACAATGCGGATCCCTCGCTGGTGCGCGCAAAAATAAAAGACTTCCTTGACAGCTATGACGTTGGAGAAGGACCAGGTTACAAGCTTGAACTCGATATGCAGCGCTACGACGAGCAATATCTTTATTCGAATTTCAAGGACGGATATATTTCCGGCGGAAGGATAGAATATGTCCGGCTTTTCAGTATAGTGGCTGTTTTCGTGTTATTGATAGCCTGCATCAATTTCATGAACCTGAGTACCGCACGCTCATTGAAAAGAGCCAAAGAAATTGGCGTGCGCAAAGTAATCGGCGCCAACAAACGCATGCTTATTAAGCAGTTTATTACAGAAGCATTGTTTTTTTCATTTCTTGCTGTAATCGCTTCTGTGCTGGTGGTGCGACTGTGCTTGCCGGCGTTTAACAACCTTACCGGAAAAAACATTGCTCTGCCATGGACAGCGTATGGATTCTGGCTTCAGTTACTCGGGATTGCCGTTGGCTCCGGCTTACTTGCCGGAATGTATCCGGCGTGGTACGTATCCTCATTTGACCCGATAAAGGCAATAAAGGGGAATATAAAGTTCAGGCTCGACGCTGTACTGTTTCGAAAAGGACTCATCGTCTTTCAGTTTACATTGTCGATATTTCTGATCGTTCTTACCATTGTGGTAGGCAAGCAGGTACGGTATATTCAACAGAGAAACCTCGGCTTTGAAAGGGACAATCTTTTATACATACCGATCGAGGGAAACCTGGAGAGAAATTATGCTGTTTTCAGGGAGAAGGCGCAAAAGCTCACCGGAATAAAATCTGTGAGCCAGATGACGAGCGCGCCAACATCCATCGACTCCTGGACGACCTCCGTGCAGTGGGCAGGTAAGGATCCAAATGAAAAACCTTCGTTCGCGCAGATTATGGTGGGACATGGGTTTGTCGAAACGATTGGTGGCCGGATGGTTGCCGGAAGAGATTTTTCTTCAAATTATTCGCACGATTCCGCTGCATTCGTGATTAACGAAACGGCATCGAAAAGGATAGGGTACGAGGAGCCGGTGAACAGCCCCCTCACATTTGCCGGTGTTAAAGGTTCTATTGTTGGCGTGGTGAAGGATTTTCATTTTCGTTCGGCACACGAGCCGATGCGGCCTCTGGTAATAAGGCTGAGTAAAGAATTAAGTTATGGCAATATAC
>CAMPKG010000232.1 GCA_946887085.1 uncultured Sphingobacteriales bacterium | reverse complement strand
CAAGTCCTCCGCTTTATGCGTGATGCGGGCACGGCCGCTATCATTAAATACAGTTACGGGTAGCCCATTGTTCCTTAATGAAAAATCGGAGAACAACGGTTCTTTATGGCATTCTGCGCACTTAGCACGGAACACGGCCAAACCGTTCAACTCAGGCTGGCTAAGGCTTCCGCCGGCTTCCCCGCGAATATATTTATCGTATTTGGCATTGCTGGAAACAAGCATGCCCATGAACTGCGCCAGCGCCTTCAGCATCTTTTGCGAGGTCACTTCCTCATCGCCAAATGCTTTTTTGAACATGGTTTGATAAGTTTCATCCGCACGTAGTTTGGCCAGCACGTTATCAATGGTCTCGTCCATTTCCACAGGATTCTGGATGGGGTTCACAGGCTGTACTTCAATGTGATTAACACCGCCGTCCCAGAAGAAACTCGTATGCCAGTTCATATTGAAGATCGCAGGGGAATTCCTGTTGCCAAGACGATTGTCCACCCCGTGGCTCACATCGTGGTCGAGTTGTGCAAAGGCTGAGAAGGGTTGGTGGCAACTACCGCAGGATACCGTATTGCCACGCGAAAGGCGTGGATCAAAAAACAGCTTCCTGCCCAACTCAAAACCATCGCGTGTGAGCGCGTTATTCTCGAATTTATAGGCAGGTTGGGGCCACCCTGCCGGAACTTCAAATTTCATTTCCTCAGCCACTTCGGGGGCAAAAGAAGGGTCAGGCTTGCAGGCTGTGAGCACGGCAGCAAAAACAACAATCAGGGATACAACTACAATTACAGTCCGCTTCATCAGGTATTAAACATTAAACTACGGGGATATACGAAATTACCGAAAAAAGCGCTAAAAAGCGTGATAATTCTCACCATTCCAGTTCCTTATCACCATCGGTATTGCCGGGCTTGTATCGCCTGCGGGATTCTATTTTCTGCAATTGCCGGGCGTATACCAGGCGGGCTATTTTGTAGGGCGCATCGGCATCGTCGATGACAGCGCTGAGATCGCGCTCGGCAACATCCAGCCGGTACATTAGCTGAAAAAAAGCTCCCTGCCCGCTTCGTAACAGCACCTCCACTTTTCTCGCTAACTGTGCTATGATCTCTTCCTCCGGCACGAACTCCGGCAACTCCAGGTCAAACTCCCGCCGGAGCAGTTTGCTGATGTCTTCATTCGTGCTTTGATCGGGCATAAAAAAGCCGGTTCGTTAGAACCGGCAATTTACTTAAAATGCCTGTATGGCTTTCATCACCATATCCCGCACCGAAGCCAGTGGAATACGCTCTTGCGTCATGCTGTCGCGGTGACGGATAGTTACTGTCTGGTCTTCTTTTGTCTGGTGGTCGATGGTTACACAAAACGGTGTACCTATGGCATCCTGCCTGCGGTAGCGCTTACCGATACTGTCTTTTTCTTCGTAGAAGCATTTGAAATATGGCTTGCATTGGTCTATCAGTTCGCGGGCAATTTCGGGCAAGCCGTCTTTCTTCGTTAATGGCAATACGGCCATCTTCATGGGCGCAAGCATTGGTGGCAGGCTCAATACCACGCGGCTGTCTTCCTTGCCGTCGGCACTCAGGTCTTCTTCTTTGTACGCTTCACTCAGTACCATCATCACCGTACGGTCGAGGCCTATCGAGGTTTCTACTACGTAAGGCACATAATGCTTGTTCAGCTCTGTGTCGAAGTATGTGAGCTTTTTCCCGCTGTATTGCTGGTGCTGGGTCAGGTCGAAGTCAGTACGGCTGTGTATGCCTTCAACTTCTTTAAATCCTATCGGGAAATCGTATTCGATATCACAGGCCGCATCCGCGTAATGCGCCAGTTTCACATGATCGTGGAAACGATAGCGTTCTTGCGGAATGCCCAGGCTAAGATGCCATTTCATACGCGCTTCTTTCCAGTAATCATACCATTCTTTCTGTGTGCCGGGACGCACGAAGAATTGCATCTCCATCTGTTCGAACTCGCGCATCCGGAAGATGAACTGGCGGGCTACTATCTCGTTACGGAATGCCTTACCGGTTTGCGCGATACCAAATGGTATTTTCATACGCCCGGTCTTCTGCACGTTCAGGAAGTTGACGAAGATACCCTGGGCCGTTTCAGGGCGCAGGTACACTACGTTGGCATCGTCAGCGACAGAGCCCATTTCCGTGGCAAACATCAGGTTGAACTGGCGTACGTCCGTCCAGTTGACCGTACCGCTGACGCTGCAACTTATTTTATTCTCCTCAATTAACGTTTTCAGCCCCGCGAAATCATTTTCAGCCAGCAGATGATCCATTATTGCTAACAGAGCATCACCCCTGCCCTTTTCAAGGGTTTCCGCAAAGCCTTCTATCAGGTGGTCTACCCTATAGCGCTTGTTGCTGTCCTTATTATCTATCATCGGGTCGCTGAAATTGTCAACGTGCCCACTTGCTTTCCAAACCGTCGGGTGCATGAAGATGGCGGCATCAATACCCACGATATTCTCATGCATTTGGGTCATGCTTTTCCACCAATAATCCCTGATATTCTTTTTCAGTTCGGCGCCATATTGTCCATAATCATATACAGCGCTCAAACCATCATATATTTCGCTTGATTGGAATATAAAACCGTACTCTTTACAGTGTGCAATAATGTTCTGTAGCGTATTATCATTTGCCATAACGCGGCAAAAATAGGCAAAACGCCTAAAGCGTGCAGTTTAATTCGTTGAACCAGAGTTGCTTTTCGATGGATGAAAGCTGCATTTCGTCGAACGGTCTCTATTTCATTGAGAAAGAAGCATTTCCTTTGGTCAATACCTATAGACGCACCTATAAACCCGCACCAGAACAACTCTATTACTATAAGACCACAGCCAGCCCCCGCTGAATTCTATCATAAGGCAGCCTCACGGTTGCCTTATTTTATTTTGGTCCGTTTAGCAGTTATTTTTGTTCATATGAGAACTATTATACTTGCCTGCCTGATGTTGCTGACACTGGCTGCACATGCGGGTACTAAAGACGAGGCGGCTATTCGTAAAATGCTGGCTGCCCAGGTGGAGCAATGGAACAAGGGCAATATCGCAGGGTATATGAAGGGCTATTGGGAAAACGATAGCCTGCTGTTCATTGGTAAAAACGGGCCGACTTATGGTTACCATAACACGGTCGAACGCTATAAAAAATCCTACCCGGATGCTGAAAAGATGGGAACTTTAACGTCAACCATCGTCAGCCTCAAACAACTCTCACCAAACTATTATTTTGTGGTTGGCAAATGGCACCTGGACCGGGTAGCAGGTAACCTCGAGGGCTCCTACACCCTGCTTATCCGAAAGATCAGGGGAGAATGGGTGATCGTGGCTGACCATAGCTCCTGACCTATTTGATTTATATAAGACGGATTGTATATTTGATCAGGTTATGTATAAGGGACTTTTATACCTCCTGATCACAGTTTTGTCGTTGCCGGCTTTTGCAGGCAGAAACGACATTGCGAATTTGCTCAGGGTTGATAAGTCCTTAAGATCGGACTCGATGACGATCTGGTATAAGATGAATGTCAGATCGCTTGATTCAGCAAAAGCACTTGGCACTCTTGACGAACTGGAACACTCTGCTATAGCGCAGCGCAATACGATCGGCGTAGCCACAGCATTATTTCTCAAAAGCCAGTACTATGATGTCCGTCTCCAGAACAGGCCAAAGGCCTCACATTATCTCCGCAAGGCTATAGACTACTCTCAGCAAGAGTCGCTGGACTATGAGTGGGCAGTATTCACCTTTCAGCTGGGCGTGCTCAATTACTTCGGCGACAATATTTCAAAAGCTATTGAGTGCCTGCTCCGGGCAGACGATATGTTCAGGCAAATCGGGTATGAGCATGACAGGTTTGCGAATACCCATCTTTACCACATTGGCTATGTATATTATCACCTGCACAACTATCGCGAAAGCCTGAAGTACCTGAATGAAGCCAGTAAATATCCCATCAAGTACAATGACGCCTGGATGCAATTGCAGATACCCAATACCATTGGCCTGGCCTACCGGGAACTGGGGAAGTTTGATAGCGCATTTGTTTATTTTGATAAAGCCCTTCAGATCGCTACGAGTTTCGATGATAAGCAGTGGCAAGGAATAGCCTCCGGCAACATCGGTGAGACCTTTATAAAAATGAAAGAGTATGAAAAAGCTATGCCCTACCTCGAGCAGAACTATGCGCTTACAAAGGACTCACTTAATGATGCCGGGCTGATCGGCGTAAACATAAGTATACTGGCAGCGATAGCAGATGTTTACGTGGCCCGCAATAATACTTCCGCGGCATTGGACAAGCTGAACCTGGCACTGTCGTTATGGCGGCAGGTAGAAGACAAGGAATACTGGCGGCAAGCCTATCTCTTTGATGTGATGTCGAAAGCGTACGCGCTTCAAAACGATCTGCCAAACGCCTATCGGTACCAACTGTTGAGTAAGAAAATAAACGATAGCATCGCACGCAGGGATGATGCACTCCGGTACGTGTACGTGCAGCAACAGTTGGCATCAGAGAAGCACCTGGCGCAAATAGATGTGTTCAAAGCAAAAGAAAAGATCGCTATCCAGAGGCGTAATTTTCTGCTGGCAGCGTTAGTGCTGTCGGGTATAATTGGCTGGCTGGTTTATAACAGGTATAAACTCCGGGTAAAAAAAGACCTCGAGATCAGGGACAAACGTGACCAACTCCTGCAAAGCGAGAACCTAAGGATAGAAAACGAACTTAAGAATGCCCAACTCCTCCTTGATCAATACCTTGAAAGCATTACCGAGAAGAATAACCTGATCGAAAATTTCCGGGAACAGATGTATGCCGACAGACCAGGAGCACCTGAGCCCCAAGAACGTCAGGTCGAGTACTTGCAGCAACTTTCAGACTCGACCTTGCTTACCGACGAGGAATGGAACAAGTTCAGGAACCTTTTCGAAAAAGTCCACAGGGGATTTTTCGTGCGGTTAAAAGAGAAAGCGCACGACCTGACAGAGGCTGACCTACGCCTACTCGCATTAACCAAATTAAATATATCTACTCGCCAGATGGCTCAGATGCTTGGCATTTCCCCTTCTTCCATCCATACCGCGCGTTATCGTCTTCGCAAGAAACTGTCGTTTAGCGAAGAAACCTTCCTGGCGGAAGCTTGACGGTTCGTCCAATTTACTGATACATAACCTGCTTATAGACAATAGCTTATGTTTTGTCTATAATTCTGTCTATGCCTAAAACTTGCAAAACCCTCCATTGGCGCCCCATCTTGTACTTCTTTTCAGAAAAAACCAATGGATCTCTACATTATACTTTTTCTGGCAACGATCGGCG
>CAMPKG010000231.1 GCA_946887085.1 uncultured Sphingobacteriales bacterium | reverse complement strand
ATGATCATGTCTTGTCGCTCGCCGGCTGCTATCCAGGATTCAAGGCCCCCGTCGAGGTAACCGAGAACTTTATCGATACCGACGCGCGCAAGGCGTACCGCACTTTCTTTTTCTTTTCCTGCCTCAGTAACAAGCACCAACGGCTGATCGAAAGGCAGCAGGCTACCTGCCCATTCAGCGAAGCGGCCTTCGAGGCCTATGCTGATAGAATCAGGAACAAAACCCTGTGTAAATACCGTAGCATGGCGCGTATCCAGTACCCACGCACCTTCTTTCACACGTAGTTTGAACTGGTCAACTGAAAGTGGTGTCATTGCCTGCTCCATTACATCGTCCAGGCTGTCATAACCTTCGCGGTTGATCTTGGCGTTGATAGGGAAGTAAGCCGGCGGTTTAGCCAATCCTTCGGTAACCACTTTTACAAACTCTTCTTTGGTCATCTCCTGCAGCGCATAGTTGCTGGCTTTCTGTTCTCCGATGGTGCTGTAGGTCTGCGGACCGAGATTTTTACCACAGGAAGAGCCGGGACCATGAGCGGGGTAAACGATCACGTCATCGGCCAGTGTCTTTATCTTGTTTTGCAGCGTATCGTACATCATGCCGGCCAGCTCTTCCTTGGTCATGTTGCCGCTGAAGAGGTCGGGGCGGCCAACATCACCAACAAATAATGTATCGCCGGTGAATACGCAGTAAGGCTTGCCCTGCTCATCGTGCAGCAGGTAACTGGTGCTCTCCAGCGTATGGCCCGGAGTATGTATTGCTTTCAGTTTCAGATCGCCAATAGCAAACTCTTCCCCATCTTTAGCCACAAGCACATCAAAGTTGGTCTTTGTATTAGGACCGTAAACGATTGGTGCGCCTGTCTTTTTAGAAAGCTCCAAATGCCCACTTACAAAGTCAGCATGGAAATGCGTCTCGAAAATGTATTTGATCTTTACGCCCTTTTCTTCTGCCATCTTCAGGTACACATCCACATCGCGCAGCGGATCAACCACCGCAGCTTCTCCATTACTGTCTATGAAATAGGCAGCTTCGCTGAGGCAGCCGGTATACAATTGTTGTACGTTCATATTCTTAATTATAAAGATTCAATTAGTCGTCCCTGCGGTTCAGGAATATCATCACAAAGTAAATGAGGTTGGCAACTGAAGCAATCGCTGCAACTACATAAGTGCGTGCCGCCCATTTCAGCGCATCCTTCGCCTTATCATGTTCGTTCCTCGATGTCAGCCCCGTCGCATCCATCCATTTCAGTGCCCTGGCGCTTGCATCATATTCTACCGGCAAGGTAACCAAAGAAAATATCGTGGAAAAGGCGAACAGTATGATACCTATCAGCAGGATGGTCTGGTTACCACCACCAAAGCCCATAAACCCGATACCGGCAAAGATCACCCATTGCGCCAGCGTGCTGCTTACCTGTACTATCGGCACCAGCTTACTGCGCATCTGCAGCATGCTGTAGGCGGTTGCATGCTGCACGGCGTGGCCACATTCGTGGGCAGCAACTGCGGCGGCGGCAATGCTATTACCAGCATATACGTCGGGACTAAGATTGACTGTTTTATCCGCAGGGTTGTAGTGGTCTGACAGGAAGCCTTGTGCTGACGTCACTTTCACATCATAAATGCCATTTTCCCGTAGCATACGCTCAGCCACTTCTTTACCGCTCAATCCTTCGCGCAAAGGAATCTCAGAATACTCCTTGAATTTTGATTTCAGCCTTCCACTGACAGCCATCCCTACCAGGAACAGTATACCAGCCAAAAGATAATACCCTAACATAGTTCGTCTTTTTAGTTTATTCCTAAGTCTATCAAAATGCCTACCAATGTAATAATGGCAGTTATGCAAAGTTACCATATCTGGCCGATTTAGCCGTTTTCTGCTCCCTATACCGGTTTAACCAGGAAGCGCCGGGAAACAGTTCCCGGCGCTATGCTTTCTCACGATGAAGAGGTCTTACCACTTGAGGGTAAGCCCTGCCAGCCAGTTGAAGCCTGCCTGGGGGAAATAATAATTCTCGGTAGTTACCACACCTCCGTATTTATAGCTGAAGGTGTAGCCATTACTCTCATACAATCTGTTAAATATGTTATTGAGTGCCAAACTGGCGGCTATTTCGCGGAATGGCTTTACTGCTACTACATAACGGATGCGTACATCGAAAAGCGCATAGTCGCCGATCTTGCGGTTCTGGCTGCCGGTATTGTCGAGGAACTGCTCGCCTACGTATTTGCCCAAAACATCGAATTCAAAGCTGTTGCCTTCTTTCATACGCTGGAAGGGCGCAAACGTCACACCTCCCGCGCCGATGATGTTCGGCGAGAAGGAGATATCAGTTTCGCTGTGCTGGATAGCGATCTGCTCGCCGGTCGCATTGTCGTAATCGTCCTGGAATTCCGTAAAGTTCTCGATCTTGTTCTGCGAGAAAGTTGCATTGGCAAATGCCTTCACCCATTCAGCAGGCACATAGGCGCCTTGTAATTCCAAACCGCGCCTGTAACTGCTGGCTACATTCGTACGTGCATACGCACCTACGTCATTGATCTTACCTGTCAGCACAAGCTGATCTTTGTACATCATATAATACAGGTTGGCAGACGCACTCCATTTCTTTGAGTTCACTTCATAACCCGCTTCTATATCGTTCAGTCTTTCAGGACGGGGGATATTGGTAGCGCCTGCTTCGAAATCATCGCGGTTTGGTTCTTTGTTGGCCACTGCAAATGAAGCGTACAGCCTCTGCCTTTCGCGCGCTGTGTTCTTTACAAAATAGCTAAGCCCAACCTTAGGATTGAAGAAACCATACTTCACGGCAGGACGAAGAGTTGGGTTGTTCCTGAAACCGTAAATGCGATAGTCGACATTCCTGTATTGCGCATCGCCAAACAGCGTGAGTTTGTTAGTCAGCTTATGCTGTGCTTTCAGGTACACGTTCAGGTCGTTCTTCTGCGAGTGCAGATCGTACCAGCGGTAATCGGCTGGCACGCCGTACTGCGCCCATTTCACATCGCCGTAGTGGTCGCCGAGGTATTGGTTCCAGCCACCACCGAGTACCAACTGTGTCTTGTTCTTCTCATACATCAGCGAGAATACCGAGCCGTAGAAATAGTTATCCAGCCAAAGCTGGCGGATAAGATCTGTGGTTGTAATGGTATCAGTACCGGCGATAAAATCCTGCAGGCCATAGTCAGCAAAAGCATTGCCCAGCCTGTATTCCTGGTAATAGCCTTTACCGCATGTCAGGAAAGTAGCAAAATGACCGGTCAGATTCTTAGAGAATTTATGATCGAGGAAGAACTGGTAATAATCCTGCTGGTAGTTATCCGTCTGGTCGTCGTAATAACTGCCATCAGATTTCAGGCCAAGTCCATTGAACTGCCTGTTTGTATGCAGCGAATCCTGTGGCACGCCGTTCCAGGCCTGTGCGGTGCGTTCACGGCCGGTCATTACCATGATCCGGGCAGTGGTGCGCTCACTCGCCTTCCAGCCTGCGATGAACTGCAATGATTTCAGGTCGCTCGACGACCGCTCGATATAACCATTGGAGCTCAGCTTGGAGAGGCGCACATCAAACTGCAACCCATTCTTCAGCAGACCCGTTCCTGCTTTTGCTGTGTGCTTCCAGGTATGGAACGAGCCGTAGCTGTTGCTGACCTCAGCGCCAGCCTCGTCCATCTGCTGTAGGTTGCTGATACTCATGGTAGCACCGAACGTCGCACCGCCATTGGTAGATGAACCTACCCCGCGCTGCAACTGGATAGACCCTGTAGAAGAGGCAAGGTCGGGCGTATTGACGAAGAACACACCTTGCGATTCGCCGTCGTTCACAGGAATACCGTTGAGCGTCACGTTGATTCGCTGGCCGTCTGTGCCGCGTACGCGAAGCCCGGTGTATCCAACACCCGCACCTGCATCCGAAGTAGCCACGGCCGAAGGCGTGTATTGCAGCAAGTAGGGGATGTCTTGTCCCAGATTCTGCTTTTCAATGTCTTTCGCGGTGATCTCTGTCTTCGCGAAAGGTGCGTCCTGAGTGGCGCGCATAGCTCTTACCTCTACAGGAGCCAGCTGTTGCTGCCGAATCCTGACCGAGTCGATGGTTTCCGTTTGTTGTGCAGCAACGGAGTAACTGCCGCAAGCTAATGCGAGAAGTAATGTGTGTTTTGGTTGCATGGCATTCAATTTCATTGTTAATAAATGAGGGGCGCCATGCATTAAGTTCATCGCCTTACACCATCGCATACGAACACGGCCGTTGTTCCTATAAGATGGATGCAAAGAGATTGGGAGCTGATTTTACTCTTCCCTAACCGGCATTACCCGGTCCAGGTTCAGCGGGTATGATCTCAGCCTGAATTCTTAGGCACCCCGATATCCTTTTATGGATCGTGGGACAAAGATAATATCAGAACCTCAGATTAGGCTGATTATTCGTGATTAACTCTGATCTGGTAGGTGTCATGGTGTTTTTCACATTAGTTTTATTTCGTACTGTGCTTGTTTTAAATGGGTTAGAGGGTGTTCGTGTTAACCGATGTTAATGTGATTTTGTAATTATTCTTGATTTGAGTTGTTACGTTTTGTTACGATTCTGGCGGTGTCGATCATTCTTTGCATCTCGTTATACCATTCCTGATAATGACCATCAGGCTCAAATTTCTTATTGAATTGCCTGAAATATTTGGTTGCGGCGTCATTACCCGAGATCGACGCGATCATCAAGTTGTTGGCCAGTTGCATCATTTTGTCCATTGCACTATCCGAGCCGATAGTCATCTGCGTTTTCCATTCGGTTGATTCAAATTTTCTCAACACTTCATCTATCTGTGCATTATCATAGCCCAAATAAGATGGCAAGGCTTTATGTGTTTTCAATTTGCCATTGTCATAATAATATTTGTCGATCAACCAGGTAGTATCCACCCAGCGGAAGTCTTTGCCGATTGCTAGTAATTCCTGTCGGTTCACAAAAAGAGTGTCACTCCTAAAGTCCAAAAGACATGGCTCTAAGGCATGATAGAAGCGCGTAAGCGAATCCGCACCACATTCATAAATGCCAAACTCCAGGTAAACCGGTTTTGATTCTGAACTATCCGGAGCAGAGGTGATGGCCAAAAATTTGCCATTGGTGAATTTAAATGTCCTGAAAGGCGTACTGCACATAACTACATCCGTTTCGGTACAATGGCAGGGTTCGGCTTTTTGCTTACACGAAAACTGGAAAAGGATAGTGATGGCTATAAGGAACTTTTTCATGACGTGGAGTTTAGATTTTGTTGGATCACCATGTCATTATTGCATACTCTAAAATTATTATAATTCAGCATTATCAGGC
>CAMPKG010000230.1 GCA_946887085.1 uncultured Sphingobacteriales bacterium | reverse complement strand
CCTGTCCCCAGGTCTTCCTGCTATTTTTATCCTTTCTCATATCTTCTTCATCCATTTCCAATTCCTGCCTGTCTAAATTCTCCTTGATCCTTAATAGCTCACTACGATCATCTTTCTGCCTTGGGTCTATATTCTGCCAACCCTTCTTTTCTTCCTGTCTCATAGCGATGGTTTTTATTTATGATTAAAATTATGCGCTCATCCTGTACCAATTCTCTTCAAGGCTACGCAGCTGGTTTTGAATATGCCTTTTCACCACGCGGCTCTGCGCCAGCTGAAATGTTGCGCCCAGAAATGTCATCAGGTCTGTATCCATCGGGCGTGCGATTATTTTCCTTGCTTTCAATTTCCTGAAGTAAGCCAATGTCCTTTTTTTCATGTTAGTTCGTTTAATATTTTGAGTGAGATGTTTGCTGATAAGTGTAGAATAAAAAGCGTGCCAAGGTTTTTGAAGCCTGAAAATGAATGTGTTAATGTTTTTATAACGCATTTCAAGTACCAAAAGGTTTAATACCTGTTTATATAACGACACAAATGCATATCCACATACGTGCTCAGCCTTGGTTTTACCGCTGGCTGACAGTTCTCCCACTCCGGATCCATAGTTCCTCCCAACGTCGAACCCTGTAACCTCCGTCTTTTCAATAACTTTGCTCCTCTAATAATTATTGATGAAAATTATCTGCTTCCTGACAGCAACCCTGTTCTATGCCGGCGCATGCTTTGGCCAAAACACAGCTGCTAATAAAGCCTCCGTAAAAGCCGCGGCTAAACAAATGAGCATTGCGCTGGTAAATAAGGATTATAAAAACTTCGTAAAAACGACGTACCCGTCAGTTGTAGCTAAAACAGAGGGCGGTATTGCCAGGTTGGCGAAGGATCTTGAACGGCAAATTGCCGATATGGCCAAAGATGGCACCACTATACTGGCAGCATGGGCAGGCGAACCGTCGGCCATCATAGATACCGCGGGCGAATACCAGTGTACGATTCCCCAGAAAATGACCATGAAACTGCCCGAGGGCAAAATAACAACAGAAACGACGCTGATAGCTTCGTCGCCGGATAGAGGCAGGACATGGTATTTTATGGACAGCGCCGACAGGAGTATTAATACTATGCGCAGCATGTTTCCCAATATCAGCAGCAGGTTGGTAATACCTAAAAGCCCGGAAGCTGTATTTGTGCAGGACAAAAAATAGTTCACTGAGAATATGCCAGGCTTAAGCCGGCAAAGAAATTTACGCCCGGGGCTACATTATAGTATCGCCCGCCAAATCCGTTAATATCATTGCCCAGGCTATATTGCTCATTCAGCAGGTTATCGCCGCCTGTAAATACATCAATAAAATATTTTGAGCGGATATTGAGCTTATATCCCAAGCGGGCACCGAGAAGATTGTACGAGTCTGCAAAAGCCGTATTAGCGTCATTTAAAGGGATGTCGTCAGTGTAATTGTAAGTGAGATTAAGGTAGATGCCCTGCCTGCTCGAGATATCAACGCCTAAGGTAATGGTATGCGGAGCTACACTTGGCAATTTGTTGCCGGAGAAATCGGTGGTCACCTGCACAAACTTGTCATACCTGAAGTGGTAGTAACTGTAGCTGGCCCAGGTATGTACCCTGGACAGCGAACTCTGCCCACCTTCTATCCACCGGTATCGCAGATAGGATTCGAGACCAGCCTGCATTGTATTACCGGCGTTCTCAAAATAGTTTCCCCCGCCCGCATCTCGTCTTACAACTATTGTATTGTTCAATCGAAACAGGAAGGCTGTTATGTCGAAACTCAGTTTATCCTTAAAAATGTCCCCCTTACTTCCAACTTCGTAGTTCCAACCGTCCTCTGCACGCAGTGTTGAATTAAAACTACCACCCGTTGGAAGTAGTTCGGCTGTTGTAGGCGGAGAAAAACCTTTGGCAATGTTTGTATATATGGACACGTCACCTGACAGCTTATAGAGAAGTGCAAAACGTGGGGCGAGACCGTTATCAAATTCGCGCAACTGCTCTGCATAGGGATAATTATTCAACCGCGAAAATCCCATCCGTTGACGATTAAGGCTCAACCCGGCTGTTCCGATGAGTTTTCGATACTTCAAAGTCAGCTGTGTGAAACCAAAATACTGCCGGTTATTCACTGCGTCATCCAACAGCAGCGTATCCGGGTTGCCATTACGATTTTTAAATGTTTTGAAGCTGGAAAAACCCTGCTGAAACTCTCCGCCCAGCAACCAGTCGGCCAGAACATAACCGATCCTGAATTTATGTTTGAACAGGGTACGTCCCCCGAAATGCGGCTCAAAATTCATCCCATAATTCTGGATCGTCGGGTTGCGTAGGCGGGTATAGGCGCCATACAAGGTTGTGGCATTCTCGAAAGTTTCCTTCACATTATAGCGGTTGGTAAAGCCGGCAACCATCGTTTGTTCATAGATGGCAGCACTTGCTCCACTAGCTCCGGGTAATGCGGCGACCGGAGGTCTTGCACCTTTTGCAAAAGAATCAAATTCGCGTTGGGTCAATGCGCCCGGTGTTTGATAATAAAGATCACTGTACAGGAAATGTGCATCCAGTTTGTTCTTTGTTCCAATGTGATATGCAGCATCCCAGGATGCAACATCCCGGCGCATGCCAGTATGCTCACGATAGCCATCTGACTGCATGTGCTGGAAGCGCACCGTATTAAGAGCTTCGTCACCCCCAAATCTCCCTTCAGCATGAGCGTGGTGCATGTTATAGCTACCTGTTGTGTAATCCACCCTCGCCCCCGGATGCAGGTTTTCCTCGCTGCTTTTTATTAATAGCACACCGCCCGTACCGGCACCGTACAAACTACTGCCCGGCCCTTTTATGATCTCCAGATTCTTGAAGTTGTAAAACCCTAGTTGATTAAAATAACTATGTCCACCTGGGTCTGTAAAAGGAATATCATTGTAGTATATCTTCACGTTGCGCACACCGAACGGCGATCGCAACGAGCTGCCACGTATGCTCATCCGGTAACTCCCAGGCGAGCGTTCCTCCATCCGCACGCCCGGCGTTGCATTGACCGCGGGCAAAATATTTGCATTGCCAAACCGGCTGAGATCACTGGCATTAACAATGTTGATAGCGGCAGGCGTTTCTCTCAGAACAGTATTGGTTTCATAGGCTCTCACAACAACTTGCTTTAACACATAGCCCATTGTATCTGCCTGCTGCGCTAAGGCAACATTCGAACTTGAGAAAATGCAAATAATTACTGCTGTCCTTTTCATGTAAAAAGGGATATGAACTAAAGTTAAGCTTTCGAGCGCTTAGCCTTTCACGATTTCCCTGTAAATAGACATAACTGCCGCAGCGCATTTTCCGGGGGTGAACTTTTGTGCCTGTTGCAATCCGGAGGTTATCATCGAGTTACGAAGCGTTTCATCAATAGCAACACGATACATGGCATCGGCCATCTCTTCCTCGCTCAATGGATCTATATAATACGCCGCATCGCCACCCGTTTCGGGAAGGCAGGATGAATTAGACGTGATGACCGGTAGCCTGCTCCACAATGCTTCCAGCACTGGTATACCAAATCCTTCAAATATCGACGGATATATCATCGCCGTCGCTAACTGGTAGATGGCAGGAAAGTCTGTGGAGTTTTTGAAACCGGGATCATTATTTATTGACGGAGCTTCGGAGAGGAATATCACTTGCTTCTGCAGGCCGTTTTGCGAAATAAATTCCTTTACCTGCTTAAGATATTTCTTGCCATTGCCTATCACCACAAGCGGTATATCGAGCTTCCCTTTCAACCGCACAAGGCCTTTAACAATAGTCAACAAATTTTTTCGTTCTATAACACTACCAACGTAAAGAAAAAACTTGTCCGGCAGACTGTACGTGTTCTTAATGCGAAGCAATTCCTCTTCAGCTATCGCTTGTTGAAAAGCAGGATTACAACTTTGATAACAAACGCTGATCTTGTCGGCAGGTATCTCGTAAAATTGCATGATATCCCGCTTCGTCTGTTCGCTGATAGCAATGATCTTGTCAGCATGAGTACAGGCATAACGAAATTTTTTACGGTAGATATTTACGTCGATCGCATTGTATTGCTGTGGATACCGTTCGAATATCAGATCGTGAATGGTGACCACAGAGTTGATGCCCGCTTTATTAATGCCAACTGGTATCTCATGGCTCAAACCATGATAGAGGTTGATACGCAGCTTCTTCAGGTCTGTTACTACCCAGTTGCTGCGCCAGAGTGCTTTAAAATTTTTCGCGATACCGGTAGGTGTTACAGTAAACACATCCTTCAGATCGGCGTACTGGAAAAGAGATGTTCTTTTCGGCGCCATCAGGTAGTATTCATGCTGCGGAAAATCTTTGGCCAGCGATGTTATGAGGGTACGGCTATAGTGCCCCAACCCTGTATGGTTCTGAAAAGCCCGTTTTGCATCGAACGCTAAGCGCATAACAGGGGTGAATGTAGGGAAATAATCCTTAGGGTTTTGTGAAAGCAGTTGCTATTCGGTGCAATGGAGCTCTTTATCAATGCCGGCACGACTATAGTTGGAAAATGCCCCGACCATCACTGGCAAAAACGCATCGATCGTCTTATATTTTTTCCGATTGCTCTCATACTGCCTCATCAGCCGCTCCCCTTCATCCAGCAAAACAAATTTGTATTCCTTCGCGTTTAGTTCTTTCATAGCCCGGGCTTGTGCCGTATCATAAGTAGCTGTCACCCTGATATGCCCCAGCCTCACGAGATATTCATTCACAAAATCCCACCATTGTGCGTAAGCCTGTTCTGCCATTGCACTATCCAGGGCAGGCGTAAAAAGGCTGTCGTACTTATTGATCGCAGCCCTGAAACTATCGTGCATAATGGTATTGGTGATAAACGAGTGCATATATTCGTGCACCACAAGTTCACGATAGTGGTCTGCTGCTTCATTGCCGTCAAATCCGAATTCGGTTAAGGGCGAAATGCCATCCCATTTAATATTCTGCACAGGTGAGATGATGGCGTGCTGAATATAAGCACCCTTTGTACCTGTGGTAGCCGAAAAACCCCAGCCATGCGGCGACATCGGCAGCAGGTACATGAAATATGCCTTATTGGTTTTTCCTGTATAATCCTCCATAGCGGCTATTACGGAAGAGTTGACGTATTTCGACGCTTCCTTTGCTGCCCCTGTATAAAAACTCTCATTATCTTTTAAAAAAGCCGCGACATTTGCTTTGGTGTAGAAATCTCCCAGCAGCCGCATATAGTTTTTCAGCACACCCTCTTTCCCCTCCCACATCGGATCTGCCAAGTCTTCTTTGATAGCTGTGCCGGGCAATTCTTCTGCATATAACAC
>CAMPKG010000229.1 GCA_946887085.1 uncultured Sphingobacteriales bacterium | reverse complement strand
GCTCATTGGTGACGCCCAGTTTTTGCGTAAGTTCCTTTTCGTCCTGGTGCAGCTTATATACATCATAGGCACGTTGTATGGCTGCATCCAGCTCATCTTCGTTCCAGGGCTTGGTCAGGTAGTGGAATATCTTCCCTTTGTTGATGGCTTCGATCACCGCATTCATATCTGCATAACCTGTAAGCAGGAGACGCATGGGCTCGGGGTAATCATCAATGATAGATTCCAGAAATTCTACGCCCGTCATATTGGGCATTCGCTGATCGGTGATTATGATATCGATGGGCTTGCTGGCAAGGATCTTCTTCGCGTCTTCTCCGCTTATGGCCGTATGGACATTATACTTTATGCGAAAAGTGGCTTTAAATGAGACCAGGTTATTCTCCTCATCATCCACGTAAAGTATATTTATTTTATTCTCAGACATATCCTTGGCAAAAACAGCCTTTTTTCAAAAAAAATCCGTACGCAATTTAAATAATAAATGTCACAGTCATATATTTAGGGCGCATTTATTATTTTAGAAGGGATAATTTTAATCTCCGTCTGGAGTTTTATATTTCATCGAAATTATATACGTATGCCTGAGGCTTACAATTACTTACTAGAGAGAGCGGGGAAATTACAGGATGTTTTCAAGCCTGAGATATTGAGACTGAACAGTGCCGGAGATGAACAACGATTCAATGAACTTTTGTCATCAGACAGCATCCTCGTGTTCGACGAACTTTACGGCCAGCTTAAGGAAATGATCAAGAGCCGGCATGCCTCCCGCACACTCAAAAACGAAGATTACGACCACCTGATACGTGAGCATATGGCTGGAACCCTGCCCGAAAACTATGGAGTATGGGTATACTATCCGTGGAATCACCGGTTGGTGCACATCCTGAACGAGGAAGAGTTCGTAGAAGTGCGTACCTCGCGCAACCAATATAAAATAACCAATGAAGAGCGCGAGATACTTGCGAAGAAAAAAATAGGCGTGATAGGCCTTTCGGTAGGACAATCGGTATCGGTAACACTCGCAATGGAACGCGGTTGCGGGGAATTAAGACTTGCTGACTTCGATATACTGGAGCTGACCAATTACAACCGTATACGTACAGGTTTATATAACCTGGGCATCAAAAAAGTAGTAGCAGTAGCCAGGGAAATTGCTGAAATAGACCCGTTTTTAAAGATTATTTGCTATCCTGAAGGAATTACTGAGGAAAATATTGAGAAATTTATATCAGAAGGTGGTAAACTTGATATCCTGATCGACGAGTGCGATGGGCTGGATGTGAAGATATTGTGCAGGCAGCGCGCAAAGGCGGCGCAAATACCTGTAGTAATGGAGGCCAGCGACCGCGGTACCATTGATGTAGAGCGATTTGATCTGGAGCCGACGAGGCCAATTTTGCACGGCTTTGTAGATCACCTCGACCTCAGCAAGATCAAGTACCTGAAAACTAACGAAGAAAAAGTGCCCTACCTGTTACCTATCGCCGGAGCAGAAACCATTTCAACCAGAGCCAAAGCATCCATGCTTGAAGTAGGACAATCGATCACTACATGGCCGCAACTGGCAAGCGCAGTGGCGTTGGGCGGGGGTATTACTGCGGATGTATGCCGACGCATTCTGCTCGATCAGTATCATCAATCAGGCCGCTATTTCATAGACATAGAAGAGCTTATTGCTGATCCGAAACTGGATAGCATAAACAAACATATTCCGGAATTCACTGCCGGCATACAGGAACAGGAGATACAGGCGCTGATAAAGGAAGCATCAGTCTCCAATGTGCCCGGCAAAATTTCATTGGCGAAGGAAGAAGTGAAAGCATTAGTAGAGGCAGCCATCTCGGCGCCTACTGGTGGTAATGCACAGCCCTGGAAGTGGAAATACCAAAATGATACGCTTTACCTGTTCAACGACAGGCAGTATGAAACCCACCTGGTGGATTTCAACCATACGGCCTCTTACATCGGTTTTGGTGCAGCTACCGAAAACCTGGTGCTGGAAGCTCATAAGCGCGGTTATGAAATAAAGATCGATCGTCTTCCCTTGGGTGATAAGAGTGACCTCATAGCTACCTACAGCTTTTTCCGCAATAGCGTTGACGGGGCAGAGCCGCATGTAAAAGACGAGCTGGCAAACCTGATCTTTAAAAGGCAGGCGAACAGGCTGCTTGTAGAACGCAAAGAGATAGAGGCGACGCGATTGGATAAAATGGTCGAAGCCGTACGTACCATGCCAGGTGCTGACCTGCAGTTCATCACCGATGAGCAGGGCCGTAAAGACATCAGCAATATCATCGCCAAGGCCGACCGCATTCGCCTCATGCACGAGGGTGGTCATATCGATTTCCTGGCCGAGATAGTATGGACGGAGGAAGAAAACCAGAAATACCGGAAAGGCATCGATATCAATACCCTCGATCTCACCCCATCCGAACGCGCAGGTTTCGGTATCGCCCGCAATTGGGAAGTGATCGATTACCTGAACAAATGGAACGGAGGGGCCGGCCTCGAACGCGTTTCGAACAAATCAGCTATGGCAGCATCAGCCATCGGCCTCATTACTATGCCGTCATTCAGCATGGAGAACTTCTTTAATGGTGGTCGCGCAGTGGAGCGTGCATGGCTGGCCGCGACGCAGGACAATATCAGTTTTCAACCATTAAGTATATCGACGTTTTTATTCAACCGGCTGAACTACCAGGAAGCTCAGGCTTTCCCGGAAAAAATGGCCGCGGAACTAGGCGAATTAAGGAAGGAATTTGAGAGATTATTTTCGATTGATAAAAAACCGGGAGAAGTATTACTTTTCAGGATTTTCCTTACCGACGCACAACCAAAAGCATCGTTGCGTGTGCCGGTGGATGCAGTACTCTCGTTTAGTTAAAGAAGATGATCAGACTTAGGGTATTCAGGGCTGTGGACGATCTTGGGTCGTGCCAGAAATTTGTTGAGGGTCATATGAAGATCCTGAAGAATTTCGGCATTACAATGATCACCTCGGCGAATATTGAGTGGTTCATGGACCCGCTGACATACGTTATTGTTGCCGAAGACACGGAAACAACTAAGGTACTGGGCGGAGCACGCGTACAGGTAGCAGGGCCCCAATATCCTTTGCCTATTGAAAAAGCAGTGACAGAACTTGATGAGAGCATACATGATGTCGTTAAACAATACTCAGTAGAAGGCACAGCCGAGCTTTGCGGCCTGTGGAACTCGAGGGAAGTAGCGGGGTTGGGCATAGGCAGTATATTCTTAACGCGCACGGCCGTTGCCATCGCGCCGCAGATCGGCATTAAGTCCATGTTTGCGCTGTGTGCTGCGTACACCATACAGATGGCCCAGAAAGCCGGTTACCAGATCGCGACCTTTATTGGCAATAACGGCACGTTTTATTATCCTAAAGACGACCTTGTAGCCACTGCTATGGTGCTGCCCGACGTGAACACACTGGATACAGCGCATGCCGATGAAAAAGCGGAGATATTGTCTTTAAGAGAAAATCCCACACAAATAAAAACAGAAGAGGGTAGGAGAGGACCTTTTGATATTTTGTACGAACTGGCAATACCAATTACTCAATGAGATCAAGGCTACTCTTTTCCCTGCTGTTTTTTGTATTCACTGTGGGCGGCGCAGCTTTGGCGCAGCCTGTTATCACATATTCAGATCCTACCTCAAACATACAGATCGGGGACAGGGTACAGCTACTGCAGGATTCCACGCATTCGCTGGAGTTCAGCGATATTCTGAAAGCGCAATTCTACGACAATAAGCAGAAGGTGGCCAACTTAGAGATGACACCTTCTACCATTTGGGCAAAATTTACCATCCGCAACAATACATCCAGGAATAAGCTTGTATTAGAGTTCCCCTATCCTACTATCGATAGCGTGAGTTTTTATGGTGGCCTTGCCAATGGCCAATATAGTGTCATACACACAGGTGAGTATCTGTCGCACCGCAACCGTATCTATGAACACCAGAACTACATATTTGACCTGCAGATACCGCAGAATGAGACACGCACCTACTACCTGAAAGTATATACCAATGAGCAACTTCAGCTGCCGTTGACGATAGGTACGGAAACCAGCATTTCAGAATCGATCTGGACGAAGGACCTGATATTCGGTTTGTATGCCGGCATCATCCTCGTAATGTTCTTCTATAACCTGTTCGTGTTTTTCACCGTCCGCGAAAGGATCTATCTCTGGTACGTGATCTACATCCTGTTTGTTGGGCTGACACAGGCCTGCCTGCAAGGTTATGCATGGAGATTTTTCTATTCCGGCTCCGGTTACCTCGCTAATCTGATGATGGCAATAGTTCCGTGCGCCGTTGGGTTGTCGGCCTTACAGTTTCTTAGAGAGTTTTTGTCTGTTAAGACGTATACGCCGCGGCTATACAAAGGAATATACTTCTTCATGGTGGTGTATACCGTGCTAGTTGTTATGAGCTTCCTGGGCTACTATCGGACGGTTGCAGAGATAGTACAGATGAATGCAGGGATAGCGTCATTGTTTGTGGTCGTCATTGGGACGATCATAGCCCGTAAAGGCTACCGTCCTGCCAAATTTTTCATGGTGGCATGGATCATTTTCCTGGCCAGCGTTATCGTCTTCGTGCTACGCAACTTCAACGTGCTTCCATACAACAACTTCACTTATTATGCACTGCAGATAGGTTCTGCACTCGAAGTGATCTTGCTATCATTTGCCCTGGCCGATAAGATCAATATCCTCCGTCGCGAGAAGGAAGAATCGCAGGAGCAGGCGATGGCTGCGCTCGAAGAGAATGCCCGCATCGTAGCAGAACAGAATGTGATACTGGAAACAAAAGTGAACGAACGCACGCTGGAATTGAAAGTATCGAACGAAGAGCTGAACAAAACGCTGGAGGAATTGAAAGAAGCGGAGATGCAGCTGGTAGAATCGGAGAAAATGGCCTCTCTTGGTCAATTGACTGCCGGCATTGCTCACGAGATCAACAACCCCATCAACTTCGTTACCTCCAATGTAAAGCCGCTGAAACGCGATGTTGAGATGCTGTTCAACATGATGAGCCAGGTGGAGGAAATATCGATTGGCGATGACCCTGCAGGCGAAAAACAAAAAAAGATAGCTGACCTAAAGGAAGAATATGATTTTGACTACCTGAAAACCGAGATCGACCACCTCCTCAAGGGCATCAATGAAGGATCGAGCCGTACAGCTGAGATAGTGAAGGGCCTGAGGATATTCTCCAGGTTGGATGAAGATGACCTGAAGAAAGCCAGCATCAACGAGGGCCTGGATTCCACGATTGTCATCATCAACAACCTGCTGGAGGGTCGCGTTGAGATCGTGCAGAAACTCGTCGGTGCCGCCGTCGGCCAAATGGAACGGCACGTTGGAAAGTTCGCTGGCGCCGTGACCGCCTGATGGCGAGAGCGTCTGCTTGGTCATCGCCGAAACTTCA
>CAMPKG010000228.1 GCA_946887085.1 uncultured Sphingobacteriales bacterium | reverse complement strand
CCGAGCTGATACGTGAAGAAAAGCTGGCGATAAAAGAATGGGAGACCCGCCCGGTGGATGATGGCCTGTACGAGGCTTGCGATAAAGTGATAAAACGGATACGTGAGGAATATATAAAGGACAAGAAACCCGAACAGCTTACGGAGCTAAAAGCCGTGGAGAAAATGTGCGGCCTCAGGTTCCTGCACCACCGCCACAGGTACGAAGCAGAAAATACCGCGGGCTGGGAGTTCCACCCATTGAATACCAAGCTGATACGCAAAAAAATCACCTCGAAACCACAACAAAAAACAACAACCGAACGAGCGCAGTCCCGCACGTGCGGGAAGCTCATGAGCGTTCCATTAAAAAATAATAATGCGACGCGAATAACTAATACAGGGTTTGAAATGCCAGAAAACAGTGGCCAAATTCCAATTCTCCCGACCGTCACTGCGAGGAGGAACGACGAAGCAACTCCATCATTGAGTCAACAGACAGAATCAAATACACACGAAATAATCTCGCGAAATGAGGAAATGCAACATGAGGTCATTAGTGATACACAACCCAATGCAACGCGAGATTGCTTCGTTCCTCGCAATGACGCGAGTGAGGGAAGCGATGACGCTAAAAAAGAAAATAACAAAAGCCTCCCCTTGGGGGAGGTTGGTGGGGCTCCTCCCCGCATCGACTACACCGGCTGGTTCCCCATCAAAGACCTCGTGCGCGAAATGTGGGATAAATACATCTGGAACCAGCACAGCGGTACTTACCGGGCCTACAACAACATATTAAAGCTGCGCCGCTCCATACAACTGGACCCGCACCTGCGGCAGAAAGTGGAAGACGAAACCGGCTGGATCTACCACCCGCAGGATGCACGGTATGCGAGAAAGAGGAGGGCGTAAGCCCCTCCGGGCCTTCCCCAAAGGGAGATGCAATGTTGACTGGCCCGGTACTTATTTCAACCCGGCAAACCCCTTAATCCCTCGAATCCCGGTTCCACGCTATGAATTACCAACCTTAACCTATATTTTTGCCTAAATCAACGCAGTCTTGAAGACCCTGCTCGATCATAACCAACTGAACATTACGCTCCGGCGACTGGCTCACCAATTAGTTGAAAATCACCTACATTTCCGGGAATCAGCCATTATAGGCATCCAGCCGCGAGGCGTCTGGCTATCGGATCGCATTGCGGAGATAGTAAAGCAGATAACCGGCCAGCAGCAATTGGATTACGGAAAGCTCGATATAACCTTTTACCGCGACGATGTGCACCAGGGCGGGGTTATCGTGCCCTCGCAGACGGATATACCTTTCACGGTGGAAGACCGCAAAGTGATATTGATAGATGATGTGCTCTTCACCGGCCGCACCATACGCTCGGCCATGGATGCCCTGCTGGACTTTGGACGGCCCCGGCATGTGGAACTGATGGTGCTGGTAGACCGCCGCCTGAGCCGCGAGCTGCCAATAGAACCGAATTATGTGGGTGTGACTGTAGATACCATCAGCAGCCAGAAAGTAAAAGTGAACTGGAAGGAAAAAGACGACAAAGACGAAGTAGTGCTCATAGACCAGCCGGGCTCATGAGTACAATTGAAAGACAAAGACCAACGAACAACCATATTTAAAACAAGCATGTCGCTATCGGTAAAACACTTACTTGGGATCAAAGAACTGCAGCCAGAGGATATTCATACCATCTTCCGCACGGCAGACAATTTCAAGCAGGTATTGCAGCGGCCCATTAAAAAGGTGCCTACGCTGCGCGATACCACTGTTGCCAATATCTTCTTCGAGAACTCCACCCGCACGCGCATATCGTTTGAGCTGGCGGAGAAAAGGCTGGGCGCCGATGTTGTGAATTTCTCGGCCTCGGGTTCATCTGTATCAAAAGGCGAAACGCTGATAGACACGGTGAACAACATACTGGCGATGAAGGTAGACATGGTAGTGATGCGACACTCTGCCACCGGCGCACCCTGGTTCCTGTCCAACCATATAAACGCAGCCATCATCAACGCCGGCGACGGCATCAATGAACATCCTACACAAGCCTTGCTTGATGCTTACTCGATACGCGAGAAGCTGGGCGATGTGAAGGGCAAAAGAGTGACCATCATTGGTGATATCATGCACTCGCGGGTGGCGCTGAGCAATATCTTCTGCCTTCAGAAACTGGGCGCGGAGGTCACAGTTGCCGGTCCGCCTACGCTGATACCTAAACATATAGAAGACCTTGGCGTAAGAGTAGAGTACAATGTGAAGAAAGCCCTTGAATGGTGCGATGTAGCCAACGTGCTGCGTATACAGCTGGAGCGCCAGCATAAGCCGCTGTTCTCCACGCTGAGGGAATATTCGATGTACTACGGTGTGAACCGCCAGATGCTGGATAGCCTGGCCAAAGACATAGTCATCATGCACCCCGGCCCCATCAACAGGGGTGTCGAAATAAACTCGGATGTGGCCGACAGCCGCCAGTCCATCATCCTCGACCAGGTGGAAAACGGTGTAGCTATCCGCATGGCAGTCATCTACTTACTGTCGGGTAAGGGAGGGGAAATAACAGAGTGAAGTTCCAAATGACAAATCACAAATTCCAAAAAAATGGATTTTTTGAGGTTTGGATTCCGGGATTTGGGCTTTGGAATTTATGCACCGTATCTTTGACGGCTGTTAGAACAAATTAGAGAGTAATATTATTCATTAATCCAACGACTTATGTCAACCTGGTTTCGAAGAATAAAGAAAGGGATATCGACTTCGACAGAAGAAAAAAAAGAGGCGCCTGACGGGCTTTGGTTCAAATGCCCGGAGTGTAAGAACACTACTACCGTAAAAGAGCTGGAAGAGCATTTCTACGTTTGCGTGAAATGCAATTTTCATACACGTATCAATTCAAAGGAATACTTCAGAATACTCTTCGACGATAACCAATATGAGGAACTATTCACTGAGATATCGCCCGTAGACAAACTGGGTTTTGTTGACTTGAAGCCATATAAAGCGCGTATTGTTGAAGCACAGAAATCGACCGGCTTGCGGGATGCTATGACCGTAGGTGTGGGCAACCTTGACGGCCGCCCAATGGTGGTCGCTTGTATGAACTTCAACTTCATCGGCGGTTCTATGGGTTCTGTGGTGGGTGAGAAGATATGCCGTGGTATTGACTATGCCATCAAACACAGGCTGCCGTTCATGATCATCTCAAAATCGGGTGGTGCACGAATGATGGAAAGCGCCTTCTCGCTGATGCAGATGGCTAAGACCTCAGCCAAGCTGACACAGCTGGCAAAGGCTGAGCTGCCATATATATCACTGATGACCGACCCGACAACCGGTGGCGTTACGGCATCGTACGCCATGCTTGGTGATATCAATATAGCCGAGCCGAAGGCGCTGATAGGCTTCGCCGGCCCACGCGTTATCAAAGAGACCATCAAGAAAGACCTGCCGCCGGGCTTCCAGCGTTCAGAGTTCCTGCTCGATCATGGCTTCCTCGATTTCATCGTTCAGCGCCAGAACCTGAAAGAGAAACTGGTGAAAGTGGTAGATTGGTTCACGAAGGAGAAGCAGCCTGCATAAGTTTTTATTCCCGATAGCTATCGGGATCACATTTTGAATTGGATCTGTGCCTGAGCAAATATTTATAAAGAACCGCCCTGCGACGTTTGAGTATGCCATTGAAGACAAACTCACAGCGGGCATTATGCTTACAGGTTCGGAGATCAAATCGATACGCAACGGCAAAGTGAGCTTCAACGATAGCTATTGCTTCTTCAGCAAGGGGGAGCTCTGGGTAAAAAGCCTGCACATTGCCGAGTACGTGAATGCAGGCTATGCCGGCCACGATCCCACTAGAGAACGAAAGTTGCTTCTGAACAAACGCGAGCTAGCCAAATGGCAGGCCAAGATAAAAGAGAAAGGTTTGACCATAGTGCCGCTTGCTGTGTTCATCAATGAAAATGGCTTTGCGAAAATGGAGATAGGGTTAGGCAAGGGTAAAAAGCTGCACGATAAACGGGAGACCATTAAATCCCGCGAAGCAGACCGAGAGATCAAAAGATACCTTAAATAGAAATACCGGCCACAAGAGCCGGCATTTTCCTTCTGTTATCTGTTATGGTCTTATTCTACTACTTCAGTGAAGGTGATGCCATGGTGCTGCAGTTCTGTAAGTACGGGTTTGTATACTGAGGGCATGTTAGGTATATGCACGCCTTTCGGCGGTGTGATCTTGTTGTTGAGTACCATGCGGGCGAGAATGCCCATCGGCAGGCCTACTGTTTTGGCCATGGCAGAATAGTCGCGGTTTTCGCCTTTGAGTACCATGGAGCTGGTGAGGTTGATCTTTTTGCCCTTGTGCAGGTACTCTACTTCGTGCTGCATTACTACCATGTCCTTCTCCATGGGCTTCATCTCCCATTTTTGAAGAAGCAGGTCTAGCAGCAGGTCGGCGGACGAACCCTTGCGGTTGATGCGTTCTTCACCGAACACACCCAGCCATTCGAGCATAGGCAGCACTTTGTCCGCAGGCTCTATTGCCAGCTTCCGGATGACATAGTCTTTGAGCGAAGCGCTGTTCCTGTATTCGATCTTGGACTTCAGCCAGTCCGCATAAGTAGTATTAGCGGCGATGCTGTCCTTCTCGTCGGTAAGGCCCAGGTTTACCACAGCCTGCCAGCCCTTGCAAAACGAAGGATGCCTGAGTGTCGCACGAAGGAAGGTCTTTATATCGGGTACGTCGTACAGCTCGAGGTAACGCATGGAGTCGCGGTTGGGGTAGTAGGCCAGGTTGCCAAGCCCTTCTACCTTTATACGCTTATTGTTGTCGAAGATCTTCTCGTAAGGTACGTCCACCTCCTTACCATTCTGCAGGTACCTGGCTCCGCCAACGCCGGCAGTGATAATATTGCGGGGATTCCAGGAGAACTTGTAATGCCAGGGATTGTCGTCCGACTCTGGCGCAACAAGACCGCCGCAATAAGACTTAAAGGAGTTGATCACTGCAGCCACGCGTTGTATGCTGTGTATGATCTGGTTGGCAGTCATGTGGTCAATACCGGGATCGAGGCCCATTTCACACATGAACATCAGGCCGGCGTCTTTAACTGCCTGGTCCATGGCCTTTATTTCAGGCGAAATGTAAGAGGAGGTTACGAGGTGCTTCTTATGTTTAAGACAATCTTTGGCCAGCTCGATATGCAAATGAGGCGGCATCAGTGAAACAACGATATCTGCCTGCTGTACTAAGGGCTCACGTTGCACCGGGTTGGTAATGTCTATAACCGCTTTTTCGGCGTAAGGGCTGTCATTGATCTTCTCCTTGATCGCTTCTTCGCTACCATCCGCCACAATAACCTTCCACTTATTTCGTGGCGCATGCGATAAAAGGTAATGGATCAAGTATATGGAATATTTACCGGCGCCCGCAACCAGTATTGTCCGCATTCTACTTTAATCTAATTTAAAAAGTCCGCTCAAAAGTAATAGTA
>CAMPKG010000227.1 GCA_946887085.1 uncultured Sphingobacteriales bacterium | reverse complement strand
TATGCGAATAGTCCGGCTATTATCCCCGCTCATCTTCGTGCTCACGGTTTTATGGGCGGGCTGTGTGACAGATGATCCTACGTTACATACAGTCACCAAAGTAATAGACGGTGATACGTTCTGGATTGACGAAAAGGAAAAGGTGAGGTTGATTGGCGTGGATGCGCCTGAATCGCGCAATACAGGACGTAAGAAGGTTGGCTATTATGGCAAAGAAGCGAAAGCTTTTTTAAAAAATTACCTGATGGGCAAAAAGGTGCGGTTGAAGTATGATGTAACACGCACCGATCGTTATCAGCGCACGCTCGCATACGTATACCTGGAGGACGGAACTTTTCTGAACGCGGAGTTGGTAAAACTGGGCTATGCGATGGTATATACTGTGCCGCCCAATGTCCAGCACGCCGACGAGTTCCTGCAATTGCAGGAAGAAGCAAGAGAGAACGGCAGAGGCCTTTGGGGAAAGGGTGAGTAATTTAGCTGGTGCCATTCATTAACTGCAGAAATTCATCCTTTTTTCTTCTTGATATTTCTACGATGGCGCCGTCAGACATCTCCACGAAATATCCATCGGTGCGAATGTATTTTTTTACCTTCCGCATGTTGATCAGGTAAGATTTATGTGGCCTGAAAAATTCTCGCTCAGGAAGCAGGTCTTCATATTCACCGATGTTTTTGGAAACCATGTATTTCTTCTCGTCAACCGTATGAAAGGTACAATAATTGCCCTGTGACTCTATCCATATTATATCCGAGACAGTGTGGTAAACCAGTCCTTCGCGGATGGGCAGGCCAATGCGGCTGCCAAGCTCCAACCGGCGTACTTCACTGGTCTCATCGCGCGGGATGCGTGCATGCAACACAGTTTGTATTGCCTGCTTCAGTTCGTCGATATCAATGGGTTTAAGCAGATAATCTGTAGCGTGATGCTTTATTGCTTGTATCGCATAATGTTCGTGTGCTGTGGTAAAGATGAGGTGGAAATCTCGGAACTTTAATTGTTGCAGCAATGTAAAGCCGTTCATCTCGGGCATACTGATGTCGAGGAAAATTATATCAGGCTTTTGTTCTTCGATCTGCACAATGCCTTCTGTGCAATTGGCGCTTGCTCCTACAAGTTGGACTTCCGGTACGTGTTTTTCCAGCAGCACCGTCAGCGTTTTTATCGCTGCTTTTTCATCGTCTATGATAATGGCCTTCAACATATGCTTAGTTTAAAATTGGTAATTTAACAATTACCCTGGTTCCGGTGCTGACCGATTTGAGGTCAGTTTTATCGATGATCTCTATGCCATAATCCCTGTTCCATTCTTTCTTCATCAGTTTCAAGCGATGATGAATGAAATTAATAGCCAGTGACCTTCTTTTTGACACCGTTACCTCAGCTTTTTTATCACTCCGTCCGATGCCATTGTCATCCACCACACAGGATAGCGAATTTTGTCCTGTGCGTTCAAACCGGATGCTCAGCTTCCGGTCGCTGTTTTTTGGCAGTAGTCCATGCCATATAGCATTTTCCACCAAAGGCTGTATCAGCATTTGCGGTATCCGGGTGCCGGAAGTGTTGATGGTGGCATCGGTTACGATTTCGTAAGAGAAAGATTCCTCAAACCGAAGGGCCTCAATTTCTATATAACGTGTAAGTATGTCTATTTCATTTTCCAGGCTGATGTGTTCGTCGTGACTGCTTTCAAGTATCATCCGTAGCAAACGCGAGAATTTTACCAGGTATTTGTGGGCGTTATCATTATCACTAGCCAGTATGAATTGTTGCACAGAGTTCATTGCATTGAAGACAAAATGCGGGTTCATCTGCGCTCTCATTACCTGCATTTCCATTTCAAATAGTTGTCGTTGTTTACGATTTCTTATTTTTTCACGCTTCAGCAACAGGACCATCATCATTACGATACAAACAGCGCCGGCCAGTACAAAGACAAGCCACTTAATCACGGCGTTATTTTTGTTGGGGTTGGGGGTATTGTATAGCTCAGTTATTTCCCCCGGAGAAAGTATCCGATTGTAGATATGTATATCATCCACAGCACCGTTGAAAAAACGGGCATTCTTAACATTAGCAGAGTGACCGAGCATCACCGAGTCGCCCGGTAGAAATATTGTGCGAAAACCTTTTGATACTTTATTCTGTAAAGTTCCGTCCAGGTACATCGATATTGACGAGTCGTCGTAACAAACAACTACATGATACCAACGTGTGAGTTTTATATGCTCGGTGCTGCGTACACCCGCCTGTGATGAATCGTGAGGTCTCACATTGGCAGACACGCAACTCAACCGCCTGCTTGCAAAATCGCAGGAAAGGCTATATGCCTCGTTGAAATCATTTCCACCATGTGTTTTGGTAATGAATATCGGGTTGGCGTCGTACCCCTTACCTGCATACATGATATTGTCCATTTTGAACCAGAGCGAGATGCTGCCTGCTGCGGGCTTAAGCGAAGAATCTGTACCAAGATTAATATAGCTGCCAGCGTTACCATCGAGATAAAACGCAGACGAAGGATTGCCAAAGCGGTCTTCGGTAGGTGTGGATCCAACCACTTTGGCCGGTAATGAACTGACTTCGTTGAGCGCGCGATTGTTGTCGAAGCTGAATTTTGCAACAAGGCCGCTGGTGGGTTGCGCACGTGCAGCGAAGCAGTGTAACAATGCCGGGATGATGAATAGAATTAGCCGCATTGGATCTCATGATGGTATTTCTAAGTTATGGTAAGTTGATGAAAATCGCCAATGAATTTTTTTGAGCATGGCAGCGATGTGAGTTATGGCTTCCGTTAATGTACTAACCAATGCCGTTCCTTTACCGGATTGTACCGTTTGTTAAATCGAAGGTTTTTTCCGGTAAGGTCATCACAACTTTGATACCGATCACCATTAATTCGAAATTAACCGGAATTAATTATCAGTTCACCAAAACGTTCATTCAAAACTACAACGTATGAAAACAAGACAACTATTGTACACCTCCATGTGGCTGGTGTCATCAATTAGCGCATCGGCGCAGTGCCTTACCAATTCACTTGTTGTGAACACCGGCTACACACCTACGGGTCCTATAGCCACGGGGGCACCCGACCCAAACTGGCAGGTAGTAGCACTATCTGCAGATATTACGGCACTGAGCATTGCCCCTACGCCGCCTTTTTCTGCAATTGGCGTTAATACCGTCGGTAGCTGGACAAGCAATCCGAACAGCAAGTGGATCAGTTTTTACAATCCGTCTCCCTGGTATGTTACTACGCCGGTGCCCGATGAATATTCTATGACGCTACGCAGGACCTTCACCATGTGCCAGGACGATCAGGTGCGGATTACGTTAACATTCTCACGGGACAACTGGATGAAATACCTGAAAGTTGACGGTACGACATTGTTCTCAGAAACAGCAAATAACACGCTGGCGAATTTCCAGGCTTTTTATCCAACAACACCCCCCGTATACACGGTGATGTTAACTGCGGGAACACACACCATTGAAACGGAAGTTGTGAACTTTCACGAAACCGCAAATCCTAACCAGAACAACCCGCATGGTTTTAACCTGGTAGGTACGGTTACATCTGTTGGAGGTAACAATTCCATTATCGACGATAATGGCTGTCCTGGTTATGTTTGTGACGATGATTGTTCGGATGAGTGTTTCTGGCGCGTGAGCGGCAACAATATTCTCAGCAATAAGAACTTTTTTGGTACCAGAACGAATGATGATGTGCGCGTGATCACCAACAACACGCCAAGAGGTATTCTTTCGCAGCAGGGCTTGCTGGGCTGGAATACTATGCTACCAACTGCTTTTATGCATGTAAACTGCACAGGCAACAATCCTGATGACGGCAGTGCGGGAACGTCAGACGTTCGTTTTGAGAATCTGGAACCCGGTGATGGCGACATCCTCGTAATCAACCAGGCCGGTTATGTTTTCAGGCGCAGAGGTGTGGAAGACCCGGATGATCCTAAAGACGGAACACAACTTCGCAAATTGTATGAAGAAGAAAAAGCGAAAACCGAGCAGATGCAGACACGCCTCGATCAGCTTGAGATGCAAGTAAAAAAGCTTACGGCTCTCCTTGAAACCAAAGCTGCGATCACACCGGTTGCTGATGGCAATACACTTGGCCAGAATGCCCCTAACCCTTTTGGCAAAGAAACAGCCATCGAATATAATGTGCAGTCAATGGAACGCAGTGCTTCGATAGACATATACGATGTTAATGGCAAAAAACTTGCCCGCTATCCTATTACTGCGAAAGGTAAAGGAGCTCTGACTGTTGAGAGCGAGAAACTCATACCCGGTATGTATATGTACTCGCTAGTCATCGACGGCAGAGAAGTAGCTACCAAGCGAATGATCTTTTCAAAATAAAATTCAGATTAATGGTGGTGAGCAAAGGGAGCGAAAGCTCCTTTTGCTATTATGTTGACATCTCACTTAAATATTATTAAATTTAGATAGCAAAACGCTTGTCTATGAAAAAAGTTATTACCCTTTCGGTACTGCTTATCACATTTGCGGCAACTGCACACGCGCAAATACCCAATGCCAGTTTCGAGAACTGGAGCACAGTAGGCGGCTACAGTACCCCTGATGGCTGGGATAATTTCAATGCGCTTACGTCCTCCGCCAGCGTGTACACATGTGAGAAAGGCACTACTGGTGCTCCGCATGGCAGTTCATTTATTATGCTCACCACCAAGACCGTGGGAACAGATATAGTGCCGGGCCTGGCGATGAGCGGCAAATATGATATTGTGACAAAAAAGCCGAAATCCGGTTTTCCCTATATGGGCAGGCCTGGATTTCTTACCGGTAGATGGCAGTACATGTTGCAAGGTACAGATACGGGCCGCATAGGTGTGATATTTACCAAATGGAATACCTCTACCAACACACGGGATGTGGTCGCGGAAGTAGAACACGACTTCACCGGGATGGTGATGTCCTGGACTTCCTTTTCAATACCAATACCTTACTTGCTGGGAGTCACACCCGATACTGCTTTTATCGGCCTCGTCTCCACCAACAAGACCGGAAACCCGGTTGCTGGTAGTTACTTGTATGTGGACAGCCTGAACTTTTCGGGTTTTGCGGCGGGGATATCTGCTGCTTCATATTTGAAATACAGCGTAACGCTTTCACCCAACCCGGCAAAAGATAAGGTCTCAATAGATTTTGGAGTGACTGTTACTGACGAAGTAAAACTGTGGGTGATGGATGTATATGGAAAGGTGGTAACCGAAGCAGCCTGGGAGCAAGGCAGCCGCTCGTACTCCATGGATTTAAACTCTGTTGCGCCCGGGTTGTATTTTGTGAAGGTGATGGTTGGTGAGGAAGTGCAGACGAAGAGGTTGGTGGTGGAGTAGGAGATTTGAATACTAATACATTAGGGTTATAAGCAGCGGATATTGCCGCTGCTTTTTTGTTTTGAAGTATTTGTCGTATATTTGTTATAGTAAATATTGACCGTGAAAAC
>CAMPKG010000226.1 GCA_946887085.1 uncultured Sphingobacteriales bacterium | reverse complement strand
CTTTTTTCTTGAATATTTTTGTCTAGTAAGAAGATCTTCCTAACGGACGAACGACGTCGTACCTTGGAACCAAGGTCCGATCTGTCCGGAAAATAAAATACCTTAATCCCACGGTTATCGGAAACACCATTACATTGTAATGAAGATCCTGGTGCGGAGTCAGCAAAGGCACACCGGCATCGTATTTAAAATCCATTCTGCGCAGGGCGACCTCTATGTTGAACCCTAATTTCTCGGAAAGATTGGCAACATACCCGGCCTGGCCACCAAACACGATACCACGACCGCCATCTGGGCCGTTATAAGACTCACCCGAGGTATATTCGATATGATCATTACGGGCCGCCCCATACCCCAAAGCCACGCCCGCGTAAAGGTAGCTTTTACCATACTGGTGGGTCTCTTTATTAAAGGAATGAAAGGCTTTATTAGCCACACCGCACACCGAAACCCCAAATTTTGCATAAACGATCTTCCGGTTATCACCTCCTCCGGTATCTCCGGCAAACGGGCCAGGGTAGGATTTTGTTGATCTTCCTGCAATTTCCATTACGTGCCCGTCAAGGCCAAACTGCCAGAAATTGCGGGTGGTATAAACCAGCTTAAGCGTTCCCGCGTAGTTTGTCAGCGACTGATCCTGTTTGTATGGCATATTACCATCCGGCGCAGTATTGGTGCTAAAACCACCACCAACGCCAAACTCCAGGTCCTGCGCATAAGCACCTGCTGAAGAAAGAAGTAAAACAGCTAATAAAACCTTTTTCATAGCTTCAAAAAGAATATTTCCTGCCCTAAACTAATACATTAATTGTACAAAGTGAAACAGATGGTGCCTTTTTTTGGAGAACTTGTGTTCCCGCTACCTACCGCTTTTCATTCACTATGACGAACGTAGCAATATTTACTAAAAGGCCAATGGCTGTGATACCATAGCTGATAAACCTGTCCCTGTTTGGATCCACTGTCGCTGTCCTTGCTCTGGCGATGTTAGGCTGTACAACTACTATATCACCTGAACGGAGATAGTAATACGGTGATTTGAAAACATCGCTTGAATTGAGATTAAAACGAACAAATTTCTTTTGACCATTCTCTTCCCGGATAAGCAATACATTATCACGCCTTCCAAATGCCGTCAAGTCCCCAGCCTGCCCCAGCCCGTCGAGGAGACCAACTCTCTCATAGTTAAAGAAAACCGTTCCGGGCCTGCCAACCTCACCCTGGAATGTAACGCGGAAATTTACAAGTCGCACATTTACAACAGGGTCTTTGTAATATTTTTGAGCCACGGTCCGGATCGCTTCCTTCGCCTCAATAAAGGTTAATCCTTCAACTTTTATCTTACCAACCAGCGGGAGCTCAACGTTGCCGTTCTTATCTACCAGGTAACCGGGGATCATAGCGCCGGGCATATTCACAGCAATGCCGCCTGTAGCCGGTGCAAATACTTCCTGGCTTTTGGGATCTATGGTCTGGATCGTAATATTGAGGATATCGTCGTGACGAATGCGATCCGGATCGAATTGCGTAGCATTTACGGTTCCAACGTAGTTATTCGAATCAGGAATATCACGGAAATAGACGATGTCCTTTGTTTTGCTGCAACCGGTTGCAAAAATGCACCCGGCCAGGACAATCAGTAAACATAGCCCCGTTGTTACACGGCGGGCCTTTGTGTGTGTCATTAAAAAAATTTTCTCAAAAGTAGTAGAAAAAGCGGGGTTGCCAAAACCATCAATGTGTTATAGGAGCCTTTTGAAACACGCTATCCATAACATCAAATATCCGTTCAAAGTCATCATCAGAGAGATTGGAGCCCGATGGAAGGCAGAGGCCATAGTCGAATAACCTGGCAGAAGTACCATCTCCATAAAAAGGGCAACCGGCAAATACAGGCTGTAAATGCATTGGTTTCCAAAGTGGTCTCGACTCTATGTTGTCTGCTTCAAAAGCCAGGCGTAAAGTTTCGCGGTCAAATCCGGCCTCCTGCGGATCGACCAGGATGGTGGTAAGCCAACGATTGCTGAAATAACCTTCAGGCTCAGCGACAAAGCTAATACCGGGATGATTGCCATATCTTTCCCGGTAGGTATCGTGTATTGCACGCCTGCGCCTAACCCGCGATGGCAATACCTCCATTTGTCCGCGGCCAATTCCGGCGCAAATATTACTTAAGCGGTAGTTATACCCGATCTCAGAATGTTGGTAATGAGGGGCGTGATCCCTGGCCTGCGTTGCCAGGAAAAATGCTTTATCCGTATATGCTTTCCGGGCGGAAACCAACGCACCACCACCCGAGGTCGTTATGATCTTGTTCCCATTAAACGACAGTATCGAAATATCACCGAATGTGCCGCATTTCCGGCCATCTATAGAAGAGCCCAGAGCTTCTGCCGCATCCTCCAAAACAGGTATGTCATACTGATCCGCCACCCTCTGTATTTCCGCCATATTTGCCGGCATGCCATAGAGGTGCACGGGAATGATGGCCTTCGGTTTTCTTCCGACGGCCATCCGGGATCTTATGGCCTCTTCCAGGTGAAACGGCGATATATTCCAGGTCCCCGGCTCACTATCCACAAATACAGGAGTTGCACCAACATAGCTAATGGGGTTAGCCGAAGCCGAAAAAGTCATGCTCTGGCAAATAACTTCATCACCCGGCTTAACGCCAAGAAGTATCAATGCCAAATGCAATGCAGCAGTTCCCGAGCTAAGTGCTGTAACATGGACATCGCCTGACAGGAAAAGAGAAAGGTCTTTTTCAAAATTGTCAACATTAAATCCAAGTGGTGCTACCCAATTCGTATCGAAAGCCTCTTTGACGTACGATTGCTCGTTGCCGCCCATATGAGGAGAAGAAAGCCAGATCTTAGGTTTCATACAAGAATTTTATCCATTAATTAATCTTCCGGGGTTTCCTACGACTGTTGCGTAATCAGGTACGTCTTTAATAACCACCGCCCCTGCGCCTATCGTGCTCCATTTCCCTATCCGTATCCCCTGTATGACCACACTGCCGGCTCCCACATGTGGACCCTCTCCTACTGATACATTACCACAGAGGGTAGCATTGGGCGAAATATGTACATAATCCGCCAGGTCGCAATCATGGTCGATAGATGCCGAAGTATTGATGATACAATGCTGCCCGATACGGGTATCTGTATTAATAACAGTTCCTGCCATTACAACTGTTCCATCGCCAACCTGAACCCTTTTGCTTATTAAAGCACCGGGGTGAATGACCGCGGCGTACCGGGCCTTTCCATCATATCTCTCCGCGATAGTTTTACGTGTGCTGTTGTTACCGATACCGATAACCATCCTGGCATCTTCCGCCAGGTCCTCTAGAGAAGGTCTTTTGACATTGTATTGCCAAATGGCAGGTTTATCCGTATCGTCCCAAATGACAATATAGCCAATATTATTGACTTCCATTAGCTCGATAACGACCTTAGCATGTCCGCTCGCTCCGTAAACTACCATCTCATCAAACGTTGGGTGACCCGGTAAATTTCTCCATTGTTGCTGATGTTTCAGAATTAATGCCTTCTGACACAATGATCTTTCTGACCGTTCGCAACAAAATTGACAGGTCTAAGGTAAATGATATGTTGTCGACATACCACACATCATAATTAAATTTTTGTTCCCAGGTCAGGGTGTTCCGACCGTTGATCTGTGCCCAGCCTGTGATGCCCGGCAATACTTCATGCCGCCTGCGCTGCTGTGCATTATACAGGGGTAAGTATTCTACCAACAATGGCCGCGGACCTACCAAACTCATGTCGCCCTTGATAACATTGAGCAACTGGGGTATCTCGTCCAGCGATGTTCTTCTGACGAATTTGCCGAGGCCGGTCAAGCGCTCTGCATCAGGTAACAGCTTCCCCGATCTGTCCTTTCGGTCGTTCATCGTCTTAAACTTGATGACCCTGAATATCCTGTTATTCTTACCAATACGTGGCTGAAAAAAGAAGGGCTTACCATCGTTGGCAAAAATGAGCATAATGACAACAACGACAAATACCGGAAGTAAAATCACAAAGCCAGATAATGACAGGATAAAATCAAGAATCCGTTTTATGTACAGTTTATACATCAGGCAATTACTTTTTGCAAGATCGCCATTTATACGCCAAAGAGCCGGCAGATAGCCGCAACAATACGTTCACTTGTTTTCCCATCCCATAACTCTGGCACAGCGCCTTTCTTCCACTGGCCGGAAAAAAGCTTCTCAAGCGCAGGTTTGATCGCATCCGGGTTTGTACCAACGAGTTCGTTGGTCCCCACGGTTACGGTCTCAGGACGTTCGGTGTTGTTACGCAGGGTAATGCAAGGTACCGCCATCACGGTGGTTTCCTCTGTAATACCTCCTGAATCTGTAATTACCGCCTTTGCATTCTTTACCATGTAGTTAAACTCCAGGTAGCCCATCGGCTCTGTATAGTAAAGATTGGGATGGTTTATGCCCAGGCTTGCTAAATTCTTTGCAGTACGCGGATGTACCGGGAAAATTATCGGCAGGCCGTTTACATTAATCACTATCTCCGATATCAATCGTTTCAGGTTGTCCCCTTCGTCCACATTGTTTGGACGGTGAAGCGTCAATACAAAATATTCTCTTTCCTGTAACTGCAGTTCATCAAAAATAGCAGGCTTCGACAACCGGTTCATATTTTTCAGCAGCGTATCGATCATCGTATTACCAACGAAGAAAATATTCTTCTCATCTATACCTGACTTTAGCAGGTTTTGATTTGCAGTGTGCGAGGTAGTGAAAAAATAATCGGTGATTGAGTCAGTAACCATCCTGTTTATCTCTTCGGGCATCGACAGATCGAACGAACGGATACCACCTTCAACATGCGCTATTTTTATCTGCAGCTTTTTGGCGGCGATGGAGCAAGCCATCGTCGATGTAACATCACCTACAACAAGCGTAAGATCAGCCGGCTTATCAAGCAATACCTGCTCATACTTAATAATGATATTACCAGCCTGCTCACCCTGCGAGCCCGAACCAACTTCGAGATTGATATCCGGCATTGGGATGTTTAACTGCCTAAAAAAGCTCTCGCTCATATTATGGTCGTAGTGCTGACCTGTATGAACGAGGCGGTAATTGATGTTATGTCCCGCAGCTTTGAAGGCCCTGATCTGTTCAATGATGGGAGTGACCTTCATGAAATTTGGCCTGGCGCCTGCTATCACATCAACCAGCATACGAGGCCGACTTAGGGTTTGATACTTTATGAAATAGTTTTAAGAAATGTTGCACGCCATGTTCGATGGAAAGGTGTTCATCGAAATAGGCCTTGGCATTTTCGCCCAGTCTCTTTAGCTCTTCCCCTGTCAACAAGGAAAGGGCAATGGCAGCTTCCGCAAGCTTCTCCGCATCCTCGGGAGGACAGCAAATTCCTGCTGTCGCCTCGTTCACAAGTATCTCCGCATCGCCACCAACGGCCATAATAATGGGCTTACCCGCCTGCATATAGGCT
>CAMPKG010000225.1 GCA_946887085.1 uncultured Sphingobacteriales bacterium | reverse complement strand
AGGGATCGGGGAAGCACGTACTATTCGGTGGTGCTATCTGGATGGGCGGATACGACGACCAGGGACAGCTTAGGGTATCATCGCAAACCTACCGGCAAACCGGTAACGACTATTGGCCGGGACCACTCGACCAAAATGGCATGCTGTCCATGGCTACTTCCACCGATTGGGCCCGTATCTGGAAAGTCAACAAGACCACGATCGATTCCTTTAAAGCGATGGGAATTCATACCACGGCCAACACGCACCCCGCGATCCTTGAATGGCCGGCAATTCATAATCCATACGCCAAGGGAGCAAATGGGGCATTACTGACAATCACAACTCCTATGGCCCCTTTTATAGATAAAGACGGCGATGGAAAATACAACCCGCTGAATGGAGATTACCCGTCCATCAAAGGCGACCAGATGCTCTGGTGGGTGTTCAGTGATAATGGACCGACCCACAGTCATTCGTCCAGCCAGTCTTTAGTAGTGGAAATTCATGCTGCGGTTTATGGCTACAAGAAGAATACGCTCATCGATAATGTCGTGTATTATGAATTCTCTATTAAGAACAAATCAGTTTTTGATTACCAGGATTTTCGAATGGGTATCTGGACGGATGCAGACCTTGGAGACTTCAACGATGATTTCATCGGGTTCGACTCTTCGCGCAGGCTTGGCTATATTTATAATGGCGCAACTACCGATGGCAACGGTGCACCTGGCCATTATGGCACACAAATACCTACGGCCGGGATAGCCATTATCAAATCACCAACGGATATTTCCGGAAATAAAGCACCCGTTGGTAGCTTTATGTATTTCAACAATGATAACTCCAATTTAGGCAATCCTACCACAGGTGTACACTACTACAATTATCTGCGCGCTCAATGGAAAGATGGATCACATGTCACGCACGGGGCCGTTGGCTCGGGCGGCACCGTTAATGCCAACTATGTGTTCCCCGACGACCCGGCATTGCCTACTGGCTGGTCTGAATGCGCCCTTAATCACGCCCCGGGCGATAGGAGGTTTGTCATCGCCACTGACGACTACGAATTTAAAAAAGGCAGTACCGTTCAATGCATATTTGCCGTAGTGGCTACTCCGCCTGCAACCAATAACGGCTGTCCCAACTTCACCACAACAACCATTAAGGAAGTTGCAGACACAGCCATCAATCAGTTTGGCGATCCAGTCTCGGTGCAAGCTGTTAAAACCGCATCCGGGAAACTGAGTATCTACCCCAACCCCGTGTCAGATAAGGTATCCATCGCAATACCCGGCTCAAATAAAACAACTGTCGTCGTTTACAATGCGTTTGGCAATGAAGTCCTGTCTGCTGAAACAAACGGCAACAACAAGGCCGAACTGTCCATTTCACATTTGCCGGCAGGTGTTTATAACATAGTGGCCTTCGATGGCATAGAGCGGCAGCACGGAAAATTCATCAAACAGTAAGTTTTTACTTCTACCTTTAAATAAACTGCCTGTTATTTATAGCAGGCTTTTTTATTTTAGCTGGTCTTTTTAGCCAATAAGAATGAGAAATACTGCAAAATTGATCAATGTGATCATTATGGCACTCCTGCTTTTTGCATCCTGTAAAAAGGAAAAACTGGAATGGCAGGACGTGGAAAAACTGGAAAGCCACACCACAGACAGGCTAAACAGCGTAATGTTTGTAAATGATACATTAGGCTATGTAGTGGGTGGCGAGCGTTTTCACCGGGCCACGATACTTATATCAAAAAACGGCGGCGCCACATGGACAAAAAAAGACTTTCCTGAATTTGGCAAAGGCATTTACGGCATCACCCAAAAATATACAGGCGAGACTGTTGCTATAGGGTTTGAAGGAAAACTGTTGACAACAGGCGACGGTGGCGAGAACTGGACTTTCAATTTACTGAACAGCTGGGAACCCTATAAAGATGTCGAATTCATCGAACCCGGAACCGGTATTGCTATCGTGGGCATCAGCTTCAATTATGGGGCGATGGCGTATTTCGACGATAAATATTCGATTTACCGCTACGATACTTTTGCCTATGAGCTGAATGATATCAAAATGATCAATAACCGTGTCGGGTATATCAGCGGGTGCGGAGTCGTGATGAAAACAACCGACGGCGCCGTAAAATGGCATCTGCTCGACATCAATAACGATAATTTTACTGCCCTTTATGCCCTCGATGAAAATGAGCTCTGGATTTGTGGTTACAACGGAAGTATTTGCCATACCTCCGATGGCGGAGCCAACTGGGAACGGCTGCGGTCCGGCAACGACATAAAAAAAGCCCGCTACCGGCTTTTAGACATTGTGTTTAAAGACCGGATGAACGGATGGGCCGTTGGGGAAGAGGGCGTTATCATTCGCACCACAGATGGCGGCAAAAAATGGAAATTGTATCGGAAGTTCACTGACCAGGCACTGAGGAGCATCACAATTGCTACCAATGGCTACCTGGTTGTAGCCGGAGACGGTGGCTCGCTCTATCGCCTGAAGACTCAATAGTTTTAGGCAATTGCCCGTTTACTTATTATTTTTGCACTCATTTTGAAGGATTCGCCTTCAGAAAAATCATTATTTATAATCCGGATGTTAATGCAAGCAACACTTAGCGAACAGGAGATTGTCCGCCGGGAAAAACTGAAAGAGTTACAGGCTTTGGGTATAGAACCGTACCCAGCCCCGCTGTTTGAGGTCACTCATACAGCCGCACAGATAAAGGAAACCTTCAGCGAAGAGAAACAGGAGGAATTCAAGGCTGTATCGATAGCAGGCCGTATCATGAGCGTGCGCGATATGGGTAAGGCGAATTTTGCAGTGCTGCAGGACGCCACAGGACGCATCCAGGTGTACATCAAGCGCGATGATATCTGCCCCGGTGAGGATAAGACCTTGTATAATACGGTTTGGAAAAAGTTGCTGGACATCGGTGATATTATCGGCATTAAAGGTTACGTGTTTGTAACCAAGACGGGTGAAACATCTATACATGTAGAGCAGTTCACACTACTAACGAAGGCGCTGCGTCCTTTACCCATTGTAAAAGAAAAAGACGGCGAGGTATACGATGCGGTTACCGACCTCGAGTTCAAATACCGCCAACGCTATGCTGATCTTATCGTTAACCCCGGAGTAAGGGATACTTTCGTTCGCATCACCAAAATGAAGAACGCGATACGTTCATTCCTGAACGAACGTGGCGCCCTTGAGGTAGACACTCCTGTGCTGCAGGGCATCCCCGGTGGTGCCATTGCACGCCCGTTCATGACGCATCATAATGCGCTCGATATTCCTTTATACCTGCGTATTGCTAATGAACTTTACCTGAAGCGCCTGATCGTGGGCGGTTTTGACTGGGTGTACGAGTTTAGCCGCAACTTCCGTAACGAGGGTATGGACCGCACGCATAACCCCGAGTTTACCATTTTGGAGTTCTATGTGGCTTATAAAGACTATATCTGGATGATGGAAACCACAGAGCAAATGCTGGAAACAGCTGCAATTGCTACCAATGGTTCTTCAAAAACCATGGTGAAAGGTGTGGAGATCGAGTTCAAGGCCCCATATAAGCGCATCAGCATATTCGACGCTATCAAAGAGCACACTGGCTTTGACATCAGCAATATGAACGAAACGGAGCTGCTGGATGTGTGCAAACAACTGCGTATAGAAACAGATGCGTCCATGGGCAAAGGAAAGCTGATAGACGAGATATTCGGAGGGAAATGTGAGATGCATTATATACAGCCAACCTTTATCACAGACTACCCCATCGAAATGAGCCCGCTTACCAAAAAGCACCGTGACAAACCGGGACTGGTGGAGCGCTTTGAACTCATCATCAATGGCAAAGAGATTGCGAACGCATATACTGAATTGAACGATCCTATCGACCAGCGGGAGCGTTTTGAAGACCAGGTGAGACTAATGGAGCGTGGCGATGAAGAGGCGATGTACATTGACTACGATTTCCTCCGCGCACTGGAATATGGCATGCCACCAACCGCAGGCATAGGCTTCGGCATTGAGCGCCTTGCCATGCTGCTGACGGGACAAGTATCAATACAGGATGTTCTGCTCTTTCCGCAGATGAGACCCGAAAAAACAAACGATTAATACGAAAGAAGCCCGTTTAACCACGGGCTTCTTAATTTTAGGTATGCGACTACTCTTCACAACCGCTATTATGGGCCTCAGCCTGGCAACACAGGCACAGAGCTACCGCGACAGCATATTGCAACACAGGCAGCATTATAAGCAGGAGTTTATTGAAGAAGAGCGTAGCCCACTGAAAGGGAATGATACAGCCTTCCTGCGCTTTTTTGAGCCTGATAAAAATTACAGGGTATCGGCGCAATTTCAACTGACTCCGGATACCAAAACCTTTTATATGCCTACTTCCAGCGGAAAAACCAAGTTATACAGGCAATACGGATTGGTACACTTCAAGATCGGCAATAAGCCTTGCAGCCTGCAGGTACTCCAAAGCCAGGCGTTGATAAAAGACCCCAAGTACAAAGACGACCTCTTTATCCCATTTACAGACGAAACCACTTATGACGAAACCTATGGCGGCGGGCGGTACCTGGATATAAAGACCACCGATATTGTGAATGGAAAGGTGACGCTCGACTTCAATAAATGCTACAACCCATATTGTGCATTTGCCGGGGGATACAATTGTCCCATACCTCCTACCGAAAACCGCCTGAAAGTAGCTATCAGAGCTGGCGAAAAGCAATTCGGGAAGCAGGTAGAGCACTGACCCGTTCTATATTTTTTACATTTCGGAGGGATCTATTCCACGCCTGGCGCTAAAAACATAGGAAAACCCAAATACTGTGTTATCTTAGGCAAACGACCATTACAGGCACATTAAGGGATGAGAGATAAAAAAAGAGGCGCCAATGGCGCCTCTTTTTTCACGAATAAGATGTGACTATTTGCTTCCTGCAGCTGGTGCACTCGCGACTGGTATGCCAAGCTTTGCTTTTACCAGGTTCAGGACGTTATCGGTTTCTTTAGCATACAGGATGAAGTTGGATGCTGAATCGAATACATAGTCGTAACCCTTTTCTTTAGCTACGTCTTTGATCGCTTTATCAGCTTTCTCCAGTATGGGTTTGTACAACTCTTCTTTTTTCTTTCCTACTTTTTCCTGGGCGCTTTGGTTAAAGCTCTCAATACGGTTTTGCAGGTCCATGATCTCTTTTTCCTTCACTTCTTTCACGGCTTCTGTCATGGTTTTAGACGTTGCCTGGTATGCCTGCATCTTAGTTTCATATTCCTTCCCCATGGACTGCAATTGATCCTGGAAGCTTTTTGCATAGGCTTCGAGATCCGCGTTTGCTTTCTTTATCTCGGGCATAGATTCCAATAACTCTGCAGAATTGATGTAACCAAATTTAGGCGCCTGCGCCATCGCACCTAAGCTCAACAGCAAACCACAGGCCAGGAACAATACTGATTTCTTCATTTTATTATTATACTGTTTATTAAAAATTTAAAGGTGCAAAGTAAATGCCATTATTCCTT
>CAMPKG010000224.1 GCA_946887085.1 uncultured Sphingobacteriales bacterium | reverse complement strand
ATTGGGCCTGGCGGGTTTCAGCGACAGGGCGGGTGATGGCAGGCTGGGCTTGAACAGGTTTGAAGGCTCGCTGGCCTATCATATTGTGCTCAGCGAATCGAGCATGATATCCGGCGGCCTGTCTGGCGGATACATGCAGCGCTCCCTGAACTATGACAAGCTTACATTTAACGAACAATGGCAGGGACGCGACGGGATCACGTTCAACCCGATATTAGCCAATGGCGAGCAACTGGGGACGGTAGAAACGAATTACTACACGATAAATGCCGGCGTCAACTATGCCCTGTTCCCTAATGAGTTCACTTATATTAAAATTGGGGCGGGTGTTTCCCATATCAACCAGCCCGACGAAAGCTTTTACAATACAGACAGCTTTTCCGTTACAGGAAACAAATTAGGGATCAGGCCTATAGCCAATGCCGATGCCTTGCTGCGTGTAACTGAATTATTGACAATCAATCCTTCAGTGTATTACACCAGGCAAAAAAATGCATCTGAGCTGTTGTTTGGCAGCCTCGGCATGATATATGTAGGAAACCAGAGAGATAACCGCGGTACCGAGGTGATACTCGGCGCGTTCTATCGCTGGAAAGAGTCTGCAATAGGTGTAGTAGGAGTGCAATTTAATTCTTTAAGGTTTACTGCAAGCTACGATTACACCGTGTCTTCGTTCAGCAAAGACAACAACAGCGCAGGCGCTCTGGAGTTCGCTATTAATTACCAGGGACTCTACGGATCATTCCATCGCGACAGGCGCGTAGTGAACTGCCCGCGGTTTTAACAAAGATTTGGTTAGAAAATCAAATTCTTTGCTATTACTTTTGGCGATAATATATCCTACGTATGGAAAAAGAAAAATTCAAAGTGCTGCTTGTAGAAGATGATACCAACTTCGGACAAGTGCTCAAAAACTACCTGGAGCTGAATGATTTTGTTGTAGAACTGGCAAGAGATGGTATATTAGGTTTGGCTGCTTTCCGCAGGGAAAAATTCGACATCTGCCTGCTGGATGTGATGATGCCCAACATGGACGGCTTTACCCTGGCTGAGGAGATCCGCAATGTAGACCCCGAAGTCCCCCTTTTCTTCCTGTCGGCCAAGAGCATGAAGGAAGACATACTGAGCGGCTACAAGCTGGGTGCCGACGATTACATCACCAAGCCTTTCGATAGCGAGGTGCTGCTGCACAAGATCAAGGCCATACTGAAACGGAACCAGGAGCTGCAGGAAAAGCAACATGCCCAGGTCGAGTTCGAGATAGGCGGCTATCATTTCAACAGCAACTTGCGCACACTGGAGCGCGATGGCACTGCCAACACGCTTTCTCCGAAAGAGAACGAGCTGCTGCTGATGCTTTGCGAATACAAGAACGACCTGTTGCCGCGCGAGGCTGCTCTCAAGCGCATCTGGGGTAGCGATACCTACTTCAACGGCCGGAGTATGGACGTGTACATTGCCAAACTGCGCAAATACCTGAGAGAAGACAGCAGCGTGGAGATCGTAAACATTCACGGTAATGGCTTCAGGCTGGTAGCACCTGAGTAAGATTCATGACTTGATATAAATATGAAACGCCCGTGTATTGCGCGGGCGTTTTTTTGCACTTTTCCGACCGGACATCTCTTTCCGACAATGGATGCAGCTAATTAACCAGTTATTATATTTACAGTAAATTCCAGCTTATGCCAGCATTTGTTCGCAATCTCCTGGGAATTATCGCAGGAGCAATAATTGGAGCCATTGTAAATGGCGGCCTTATCACGGTGAGCGGCATGGTGATACCACCGCCTGCCGGCGCAGATCTGACCACTTCGGACGGGCTGAAAGCTGCCATGCATTTAATGGAACCGAAACATTTTATTTTTCCGTTCCTGGCTCATGCGCTGGGTACCTTCGTCGGTGCATATCTTGCTGCTCGTATTGCCGCAACGCGCAAAATGACCATGGCGCTCATAGTGGGAGTTCTGTTTTTGATCGGCGGTATTATCAATGTTGTGATGCTGCCATCTCCCCTATGGTTTACCCTGGTCGACCTCATTGTCGCTTATCTGCCGATGGCCTACCTGGGCGGTAAATTTGGTAATAAATAAATCCGATGGCATACCCTGGCGGCATACCGGTGGGCTATGGCAAAGATCATTGCCTGGATTACTATGTCACAATGATACTGTATCTTCGTTTTTCTTAAATTGATATCAGGTGAAAAGAAAATTACTCAGTTTCGCGTTTCTGGCTTTGGTCCTGGCAAATAATGCTTCTGCCCAGGTATGGTCTGAAAATTTCAACAATGGTTTCCCTGCAGGGTGGAAGCTGTATAATGTAGACAATCTCACCCCGGTTACGCAAACCAATTACGTTACGGATGCCTGGGTGTTGAGGGTTAAGCCTGATGCGTCGGGTAATCCCATCCCAGGCGATTCAATGATCGTGTCCACCTCCTGGTATAATCCCGCGGGAACAGCCAACGACTGGATCGTGACTTCCTCATTTGTTGCAGCATCGGATATGGCAATAAAATGGGACGAGAAGGCGTCAAATGCAGGTTTCGCGGATGGCTACGAGGTCAGGGTATCAACAACCGGCGATGCTGTACCTGATTTCACTGACGTGATCTATACTACAACGGCGGCAGCCAGCAGCGGCTTTACAACGCGGTATGCCAGCCTCACTGCCTACTCCGGGCAGACGATATATGTTGCTTTCCGCAACAATTCCAATGACAAGGATTTGTTGTTCATCGACAATATCGCCACATATGCAGCTCCGGCCAATGACCTTAGCCTGGTGCAGGTGACCCCGGCCGCTTCGTCTCCCAAACATTACGGTGTTAATAACTCAAATATGACCCTCGGAGGAACTGTATTTAATATGGGAACTTCCGCCATTACTTCTTACACGGTGAAATACCAACAAGGTTCAGGCCCTGTGGTGTCCGACCCGGTATCGTCGGTAAACATCCCTGCATTTGGCTCTGCCAACTTTACCGCCACAACACCATATACCATACCTGCAACCTTAGGAGATTATCCTATAAAGATGTGGGTGGAACTGGCAGGTGATGCAAACAGCAGCAACGACAGCGGGAATACAGTAATTGCCTCTGTAGCCTTTATGCCTGCGAAAAGGATCTTCATTGAAGAGGGCACAGGCACGTGGTGCGGATGGTGCCCGCGGGGAGCTGTGTATATGGACTCTCTCTGGAATCACTATCAGTCGCAGGTAAGCCTGGTGGCAGTACACAATAACGATCCGATGGAGCTGACTGCTTACGATGCGTTCATTGGCGCGCGTATTGGCGGCTATCCTTCCGTACTTGTTGACCGTATGGAAGAAATGGATCCGGGAGATCTTATAGATGCGTATAACAGCTACAAAGAAAACTTTGGTTTTGCGGATATAGCCCTCAGTTATGTGCCGACTCCGGAATTTTCATTTAGCGTTAAGGCTTCAGTAAAACCAGCCACTGATCTTTCAGGCGACTATCGCCTGGCGCTGGTTCTTGCCGAAGACAACGTTACGGGCAAAGGCTCCGCATGGGGCCAGGCGAATTACTACAGCGGTTATGCCCCGCTCTCAGGTGCCGGTCATAACTGGTTTACCGAACCAGCTAAAGTGCCTGACACCAAAATGGAGTATGATTTTGTAGCACGGCATATAGTACCTTCTCCGGAAGGTGCTGCGGGAAGCCTTCCTTCAACCATGTCTGCTAACACAACATATGACTACACGTTCAACACTACGATCAGGGCAGACTATAACCGTGACAACATGCGCGCGATCGTCGTATTGATTCGTAACTCGGACGGTGCTGTGCTGAACAGCAATTTGATGAACGTACCGCTGGGCGTGTCAGATATTGCCTCGGGAATAGAACATTTTACTGTTTTCCCTAACCCTGCCACGAGCCATAGCACGGTTAAATTCCAGCTGACGGCAGCGAGCAAGGTTGCGCTAACAATCACAGACATGGCAGGCCGCCAGGTACAGGCTATAGCTGGAAAAGATCTTTCTGCCGGTACACACTCGATGAATATCAATACGGCCGATCTGCCAACCGGTATATATAACCTGGCCATTCAGACTGACAAGGGCGTGATGACGAAAAAATTATCGGTTATCAAATAATCAGGTAACAAGATCTTAAATAATTAGTACTCAAACGCCCGTGCAATGCGCGGGCGTTTTGCTTTTTTACCTTGTTAGCCGGAAGCATCATCGTTTTTGATGCCGCGCCTGTTTTTCCTGGTCTCTTCTTTCAGTTTGCCAAAACGGTAATTCATGCTGAAGGTAAACCGCCTGTAGTATGACTGGTTACGGGAGCTCTGTGTAAAATTGATACTGGTTATTGTTTCATCAACATACCTGTATTTGGTAAAGGGATTGTTGACTGCTGCTGAAGCCGCGAGCCTGGAGCCGACGATATCTTTATTGACACTGAACGAAGAGGCGACAAATCCATTGGTGGTACCGATGGGTAGCATTATACCGCCCATTTTATAGGTGATATCTGCGTTTGCGCGCCATCCCTTTTCGAAACGGTAGCCGGTCGAAGCATACAGGTAAACACCGGGCCCCGAGTTTTTGAAACTTATGTTGTTGGCCGTGCCGTATATCGTTACATGCCGTATGTCGCTTTCCAATGCGAAATTCCATTTTTCCGTGATAGGGTAACGTAGCGAGAGATTGGTCTTATAAACCTTGCACTTTCCAAAATTCTCATGGCGGCTGAAAGTTATATCGGTATAAGGATCGTAAAAAGGAAATGCAGTGATGATCCGGTTGAAATACATATGGCCTATTGAGACGTTAAAAGTTCCTTTACCTGAAATAAGATAGCCTAGCTGGTATGCATCGGAAGTGATGGGCAGAAGATAGGGATTACCACCCGACTCGAAGTTTGGGTTCGAACGGTCAACGAAAGGATTTAATTCTTCAGCAGATGGCCGCTGTATCCTTTTGGAGAAAGTAAAGCTCAGGCTGTGGTTCTTGTTGAATTTTCTCTCAATAACTATCGACGGCAGCACGTTCAGGTATAACTGTCGTAGTGGTGCAAGGCTGTTGTCAGAATGTATGTTCGTCACAGTCTGTTCAGCCCTTAGCCCGGCCTTTAAATGCCAGCGCTCCGACCCGTAAGTATAGCTATTATACGCAGCCAGTATATTGTGTGAGCTGTGGAACATATTGGAACGCGTCCTGTCTGTTTCATACCGGTCCGTTGCGGCATCCAGGTATTGATATTCGAACGCACTGTTATGTTCCCGCGAAATGCCTTTCAGCCCGCCTTCTATCACTAGTTTTTTGACGGGCTGCACATAGTCAACCTGCGTAGTGTGTTCCCTGGAGCCGGCGGCATTGTGTTGTTGATAGTCGGGAACTGAGTAATTAATTTCATTGGAAAGAACAATATCATTATCAAACCTGTTGCTGTTCTCCCGGTACCGGTATGAAAACGTGAGCAGCCGGTCTTTGTTTGTCTTAAAGCCTCTTTGATAGTTTGCAGTGACATCTATGCCACTCTCCCTGCTTTGGTTATTATTATCCAGCTGATAGTGCAAGGGGGCGGCGCCTGTCATTACAGAAAGTTGCTTAGATGATTTAGTGGCTTCCGTTTTA
>CAMPKG010000223.1 GCA_946887085.1 uncultured Sphingobacteriales bacterium | reverse complement strand
GTTTGTATATTTGTTCTTCCTGCTTTGGCAGAGACACGCGTTGCAGCACGAGGGTGCGGCTGTCGCAATTGAAGAATAAAGAAGCAAACGATGATCAATTTTGTACCAATCTTCCCTTTAAACATAGTGGTTTATCCGGGCGAGCCCCTGAACCTGCACATATTCGAACCACGCTACAAACAACTTATTCGTGAATGTATTGCCGAGAAAAAAGACTTCGGGATTCCTTCTGTGCTGGAAAAACGCATTGAACAGTACGGCACCCTGATGGAAGTGACCGAGCTTGTGAAAGAGTATGACAATGGAGAAATGGACATTCGCACAACAGGGAAAAGTATCTTTCGCGTACTGGAGGTAGTGAAGGAGATACCTGACAAACTTTATTCAGGCGCTATCGTCAATTATCCGCAGAACATAATGACCCACGGCGATTCCAAACTGGCCAACCACGTTTTTGGCGAGGTGAAACGGCTTTACGCGTTTCTGAATGCTACGGAGAAGTTCCCGGTACATAAAAGGGAAATGGTATCATACGAAATAGCGCATTTCGTTGGCCTGTCCAGGGAACAGGAGTACGAACTGCTGTGTATTTTCACGGAAATACAGCGGCTGGAGTACCTGCGCAGACACCTGGACAATATGACCAAGGTTGTGCAGGATCTAGAAAAAGTAAAAGCCCGTATACAGCTGAACGGTCATTTTCAGGATCTTTCGTTGGGCGATCTTGAGGTATAGAAAAGGGAAAAATTCATCCGGTATTGTTGCCTTTCTGATTTTTTGGCTATTTTAGGCTCATTCCGTTACGTCAAAATCGACCCAACATGTCTGTAAATCTTTGCGTTGACTGGGGAAACACCAGGGTAAAAGCAGCTATCTACGATAGCGAAAAACAGGTTGAAAACCGTAATTTTTCTGCCGACGAAGCCGCGAGTGCTATTGCCGCGCTTATTGATAGTCACAAGCCTGAAAAAGGCATTATGTGCGCAGTTACCAATCATACATCGGAAGCAGAGCACCTGATGAGCGATAAGCTCAAGGCATTTTTGAAGCTGAACAACAATACCCGCGTGCCTATAATGAATGCTTATTCCTCGCCCGATACTCTGGGTGCGGACAGGCTGGGTCTTGCCGTAGGCGCCCATATGCTGAACCCGGATAAAAATAATCTCGTTATCAGTATTGGCACTTGCGTCACCTATAATTTCATCCAGAAGAATAAAACATTTCGCGGCGGTGCCATTTCGCCGGGCCTGCACATGCGCCTGAAGGCCATGCACGAATTTACAGACAGGCTTCCCGAAGTGAAACTAGAGGGTGAATTGTTGTTGCTGGGCTACGATACCGAAACCTGTATGCGAAGCGGCGCAGTATACGGCATAGCTGCAGAGATCGACGGAATGATCGCAGATTTCTCTTCGCAATATGCTGATTTTAACGCTATATTAACTGGGGGGGATTTGCCCTTTTTTGCAACCAAGGTGAAAAGTAAGATATTTGCAGACCCTGACTTGTTGCTCAAGGGACTAAATCTAATCCTGAACTATAATGTTCCATTTGTACGCTAAGTATTTTCTTACCCTAGTTGTTTGTTTTTTAGCAGGTTTTTCGGCGGTAGCTCAAAATTTAGTTGGTGAAAATTCACCTTATTCAAGGTTCGGTATCGGGGAACAAAGAAATGGCGTCAACACCCTGCTAAAGGGTATGGGTTCTATTTCCAGCGCGTATAACAACCCTTTTGCAGTAAACACGGATAACCCGGCATCTTATGCAGCTATTCGCCTCACCACTTATGAGGCCGGGGGCGAGGGCAGCACCCGCAGTGTCAGGACGGCTAGTGATAAGTACACTACCGGTATGGCCACATTAACCCACCTGAACGTGGGAATACCGATTGGCAAAAATGGCGGTATCGCTTTTGGTCTTAAGCCTAATACCCGTGTTTACTATTTGCTGCAAGACACGGTGAACGCGGTTGGTGTAGGTAGATCGCTCAATACCTTCAATGGCAATGGTGGCACTAATTACGGTTTCATTGGTGCGGGCTACAGGTATAAAGGCTTCAGCCTGGGCGCTAACTTCGGGTATATCTTTGGCACCATTAACCATTTTAAAGAAATTACCGGCATTGACACATTCAAGGTCAATCACGCGCGTTTCGCCAATTCCACCAAAATAGGCGGCATTTATTGGAAGGCAGGCGCCCTATACGAAACCAATTTCAGCAAAAAGCTCGGTATGCGCGCAGGGGCAACATTTGCCGCTTCGCAAAATATCACAGCCCGCCGCGATGAATACTGGTATTCGGTATCAAGCGCCGACCCCAGCATTTACGACACGGCATACCGCCTCACGAACGTAAAAAATACCACTACCATACCCATGACCTACAGTGCCGGTTTTCACCTTGTAGGTATCGACAAATGGATGGCCGGTATTGACTTTACCGGTGCTAACTGGAGCGATTTCCGGAATTTCGGCGCTGCTGATTCGGTTGCCGATAATGCCTACAAAGTAAGCGTTGGTGGAGAGTATACTCCCAACATGGCCAGCATTACCCGCTATTTCGACCGTGTAACCTATAGGATAGGTTTTTCATACGGGCAAGATCACATCTATCTCCGCGGAACGAACATCAACTATTATTCCGGGACAGTAGGTATGAGCCTGCCTTTCCGCCGTGCAACAGACAGGATTCATACAGCTTTCGAGATCGGCAGCAGGGGTACTACCGCAAACGGCTTGCTCCGCGAAACTTTCACCCGCTTCTCGCTGGGCATTTCATTAAACGACCGCTGGTTCGTAAAGCGCAGGTATGATTAAGATCGCACCAACATATCATTTACAAATAACCCGGATCGTTTTTCCGGGTGTTTTGTTTTTGCTGTTGTTTTCGGCCTGCCGCAACGATCCTAAAGAAATAGACAAGCTGGTGGGCAAGCAGAGCATGCAGGAGGACAAAGCCTATGAAGTGACCATCCTGTATAGCGAAAGCGGACATACCAAAGCGCGGTTGTATTCAAAAGAATTCGTGCGCAATGAGTTGGCCAAGCCACCCTTCGTGGATATGAAGAAAGGGTTGAAGGTTGAATTTTTTGATGATTCACTAAGGGTGAACAGTACCCTTACCGCCCGCTACGCTCGCTGGTACGAAAAACAGGGCAACATCCTGATACGCGACAGCATAGTGGTGGTAAACAAAAAAGGCGAAAAGCTGAACACGGAAGAGCTGGTATGGCACCAGGGGATCCGGAGGTTCTACACCGAGAAATTCGTGCGCATCACTACACCCACGCAGGTGATGTTTGGCGATGGCCTCGAAGCCAATGAGGACTTTACCTGGTACGAAATAAAGAACCCTAAGGGCGTTGTCCGGGTAAACAAAAGCGAAGTGTCTGAATAACAAGGCATAATATCCCCTGATTTCTAACCCATATATGTTAGCCCTTTAGGCCGCGATTCACTATTTTTGCGGCTCTTAAGTTGTCTTTTTATTAAAACGAAACAAATACAAATGAAAAAATTACTGTTATCGCTCTTCGCAGCTGCCGGCATGTTTGCCGCGCAGGCCGATGAGGGTATGTGGATCCCCCACCTCATAGGTAAGAACTACGAGGACATGAAACGCATGGGTCTCAAACTTTCTAAAGAGGATCTGTACAGCATCAACCAGGCCAGCCTGAAAGATGCGGTGGTTCAGTTTGGCGGTGGCTGCACCGGCGAGATCATTTCTCCGAACGGCCTGCTCATCACCAACCATCACTGCGGTTATGGCGCCATCGCCGGGCTGAGCTCTGTAGAAAAAAACTACCTCGATAACGGTTTCTGGGCATACAGCCATGCGCAGGAATTGCCTGCACAGGGCATCACTGCTCTTTTCCTCGATCATATTGAAGATGTTACCGACGAGGTAGTGGCAGCTACCAAAAAGCTGAAAGGCGATAAGCTGAATAAGAAAATGGATGAGGTCCGCAAGAAAATAGAGGAGCGCGGTGCACAGAATAAAAAATATACGACGCAGGTAAAAGAGTACTTCAACGGCAACCAATATCTGTTGCTGGTGTATAAAAAATACACGGATGTTCGCCTGGTAGGTACTCCGCCTAAATCACTGGGTAAATTCGGCGGCGACACTGACAACTGGATGTGGCCTCGCCATACTGCCGACTTCTCTATGTTCCGCGTATATGCTGACAAGAACAATGAGCCTGCCGAATATTCTAAAGACAACGTTCCATTCCGTCCGAAGAAATACCTGCCGGTGTCCATCAAAGGCATGAACGAGGGCGACTTCGCTATGATCTTCGGTTATCCCGGCCGCACCAACCGCTACGAGATCTCCGGTGGTATCGAAACTGCACTGAGCGAAACCAATCCTTCTATCGTGAATATCCGCGACAAGCGCCTTGCCATCATGCGCAAGCACATGGATGCTGATAAATCGGTTTACCTGAAACTTACTTCGGGCTACCAGAATGTTTCCAACTACTGGAAGTATTTCATCGGCCAGACCGAGCAGCTGAAACGCCTCAAAGTTGTTGACCAGAAGAAAGCCAATGAGGCTGCATTCACGCAATGGGCGGTGAGGAATAGAAAATCTGAGTACAGGAATTTAACCACCCAGTACAACAACCTCGTTGCCACTTATCATCCATACGCAAAGTACCTGACCTACTATAGCGAGGCATTCCGTGCGCCGGTGCTGAGCCGCCTGGCTGCTTCACTGGCTCCGCTGCATGACGAGCTGGCTAAAGCCAAACCGAATGCTGATACGGTGAAAATGCACACGAAGAACCTGAAGACCAACTTCAAGTCGATCATGAAGACCTTCGACCTGGCTACGGATAAAGAGCTGTTCGCTGAAATGACACAGATGTATTACAACGATGTGAACAAAGCACAGCATCCAAGCATTTTCCAGAGCGTTATCTTCCGCAAATTCGGTAACAACAACCAGGATAAAGTTTTTGATGACTATGCAGAGCATGTTTACGGCAATACCTTCCTGCTCGACAGCAACAGTATCAATGCGTTCATCGCGGAGCCTACATTGGAAAAACTGGATAAAGATCCTGCCTTCCTGTATGCTTACAGCTTTGTAAATCACTACGACGAGAACTATAAAAAGAAATACGAAGATTACGGTGCGAAGAAAAGGAACCTGGCAAAAACATATATCAAAGGCCTGATGGAAATGAATGAGGGCAAACTCTTCTACCCCGACGCCAACTCCACTATGCGCATCACTTATGGTACAGTAGCCAGCTACGAGCCGAAAGATGCCGTTCACTTCGACTACTATACTACGCTGGACGGCGCCATGGAAAAATACAAGCCGGGCGATGATGAGTTCGACCTGCCGCAAGAGCTGGTTGACCTCTACAACAAAAAAGACTACGGCCGTTATGCCAACAGCAAAGGTGAGCTGGTAACCTGCTTCATTACTACCAACGATATTACCGGTGGCAACTCGGGCAGCCCGCTGATAAACGGCAACGGCGAGTGGGCCGGTATTGCTTTCGATGGTAACTGGGAAGCAATGAGCGGCGATATCGCCTTCGATAAAACATACAAGCGCACCATTAATACCGATGCACGTTTCATCCTCTTCATCATCGACAAGATGGGTAAAGCCCATAACCTGCTTGAGGAGATGGATATAAG
>CAMPKG010000222.1 GCA_946887085.1 uncultured Sphingobacteriales bacterium | reverse complement strand
TTTTAAAAGCGGTTGCCGCGGGCAACCGCTTTTTTATTTAGATAATTTTATAGAGATATTGTTGTTATCGATAACGTACAACCTGAATGATTCTCACTTCAATACAGATGTTGTAGAACTAGTTCATCATATATTATTCAAACCTCTGTTTCATAACTCTTTCATGGTCTGCTAACGCCGCTATCTTTGCGCGCTAAAATTTAAGATCATGAGAAAGACCGCCTTGTTAGGATTAGCATCTTTAGCAGTCGCAAACGTCACCAGCGCGCAATCATCTGTTGCTCTCGACTCATTCGTTGTAAAGGAGAACCGCATCTCCACTCCGTTCTCTCAGCAAAACAGGAATATACAAATCCTAACCAACGACCAGATGAAAGCCTTGCCCGTACGTTCGGTAAACGAACTGCTTTCCTATGCAGATGGTGTTGATCTGCGCCAACGCGGGCCGCTGGGTACGCAGGCAGACGTGGGTATAGACGGAAGCTCGTTCGACCAGGTAGTGGTACTCATCAACGGTGTAAAAATGTCTGATCCGCAGACGGGCCACCATTTGATGAATGTGCCATTGCCGCTTTCTACTATCGACCATATAGAAGTACTGCGTGGGCCGGCAGCCAGTAAATACGGCGTGAATGCACTGACAGGGGCGATCAATATCGTTACGTCCATGCCGGTGAATGATGAAGTGTTCGCACAGGCGTATGCAGGCAGCAGTTTGAAAACCGATTCGGCAACAGGGGATACCTATCATAACTGGGGTGCACAGGCATCTGCGTCTATTTCAGGTAAGGGACATGGACATATTCTTTCTGTTGCTCATGATGAGGGAAATGGCTGTCGTTACAACACCGCGTTTGAAGCCCATCGTTTGTTTTATCAAAACACCATAATGCTGAATAATAAGAACAGCATTGAAGCAATGGGAGGTTATACTAATAACAAGTTTGGCGCGAATGCTTTTTACAGCGCACCTGGTGATGTCAATTCAGAAGAAGCTGTGCAAACTGCTATAGGAAGCATACTATACAGTTTCAAACCAAATGAAAGATTCTCTGTTAAGCCTCGCATAAGTTATCGATACAACAGCGATGACTATGTGTATATCAAACAGAAACCTGCTGTATACCGAAATTTCCACGAAACGAATGTGATAACCGGCGAAGTACAGTCTTCGCTGAAATTAGGCAAAGGCATTGCAGGCGCCGGCATCGAATACCGTTATGAAGACATCCACAGCTCTAACCTTGGAAAACACAACCGGAATAATCTTGGTGTGTATGCCGAGTACAGACATGAATTCTCGGAAAAACTGACCGCTGGCATCGCTGTGTATGGGAATCACAACAGCGAATTCGGTTTTAAATTATATCCGGCAGCAGATGCGGGGTACAGGCTCACGAAAAAGCTAAAACTCTTTGCGAGTGCATCTACAGGCCAACGTCTTCCAACCTACACCGACCTTTACTATAAAGGTCCGGCGAATATTGGCAACAGCACACTACAGCCAGAGTTTGCAAAATATGCTGAAGGCGGCGGGCGTTACTCGATGCCATTCGTATTTGTTCAGGCAAGTTATTTCTATAGAAATGTTACCGGGTTTATTGACTGGATAAGGACGATTGATACAGACCCGTGGCAGCCCAGGAACTTCCAGGCGATCAATACGCAAGGCGTTACATTACAAGCCAACTGGAATGCAGGTGAACAATTCTTTGCCGGGAAATTCACCTCTGTCTGGGATGCGTCTTATACCTACCTCTCGCCTGAGATAGAAAAACCATCAGCTGATATTTCGAAGTATGCGGTGGAAGCTCTAAGGCACCAGTTCGTCATCACTTCACGTAACGTATTTTTTGACAGGCTAACCCTCAACCTTGCCGGGCGCTATCAATACAGGATCAACGCCAATGACTATACAATACTGGATGCGCGTGTGGGCTATACCTGGAGGAAGTTCACGGTTTTTGCCGATGCGAACAACATTCTCGATACCCAGTATAAAGAGGCCGGTGTAGTACCTATGCCGGGCAGGTGGTATACATTTGGTATGCGTTTCAGCGTGGCGGCAAATAAATAACAGGATAGGGTAAACTATCCTAACTTTGACGCCGTTAAAAAAGCTTTGTATAAAATGCAAACAAAACATCCGCAGGACACTTATGTTGTTATGTCTGAGTTGGTTCTGCCGAATGATACCAACACGCTGGGCAATCTCATGGGAGGCCGCCTGATGCACTGGATGGATATTGCAGCGGCTATCGCGGCGCAGAAGCATTGTAACTGCCCGGTTGTGACCGCTTCGGTTGACAATGTCTCTTTCAATAACCCGATAAAGCTGGGCAACTTGCTGACCATCGAGGCAAAACTGACACGTGCGTTCAATACGTCCATGGAAGTATTTCTGCGCGTCTGGGGTGAGGACCTGTCGGCCCAGTATAAATACCTGACGAATGAGGCATATCTGACATTTGTGGCGCTTGACCCCAATGGCCGTCCCCGCACAGTTCCGGGATTGGATCCGCAAACCGAAGAAGAGAAAACGATGTTTGAAGGGGCGTTGCGCCGCAGGCAGATACGCCTGATACTGGGCGGCAAAATGCGGCCCGAAGAAGCGGGTGAGCTGCGCGCACTATTCATTAAGGACTGATATTTGTGTTCCGTTAATCCTAAAAATTTTTAAACGCAATGGTTGTTGACCGCAAAGTTGTCCCCGCTATACACGATGCAGTAGAGTTTGATTATGTACTGCCGCCTGTCAATACAGCTCACCTGAGCAACGGCTTGCCCTTGTATTGGCTGAACGCAGGTGTGCAGGATGTAGTGGAGATAGATTGGGTATTCCCAGCCGGGCTTTGGTGGGAACCTAAACCCGCAGTTGCGCACTCAGTAGCCGGGCTTCTAAAGAGCGGTACCAGCAAACGCACTGCACAGCAGATAAATGAGGCACTTGAATTTTACGGAGCGAGCCTGAAAGTAAACGCCAGTAACGATTACAGTACTGTAACGTTGTACTCGCTTACCAAACATCTGCCCGCGCTGCTGCCTATAGTTTTAGAAATACTTACAGAAGCCAGCTTTCCGGAAAGCGAGGCTGCTATCTATAAACAGAACACGATACAGCGCCTGCTGGTGCACGAAAGGCAATGCGACTTCGTAGCCAATCAGAAGATAGATGCATTATTGTTCGGAGAAGCTCACCACTATGGCCGGTTTTCGAAGAAAGAGACGATAGAGGCAGTGACAGTGGAAGACATGAAGAGCCTTTTTAAAACCTGCTATTCACTGGCCAATGTAAAAATGTTCATGGCCGGAAAGGTGAGCGATGCCGAAGTGAAAGCGCTGGACGCAGTTTTCGGGCAAGCCGCGGTAACGCCCGTTGTGCTGACGCAGGAAGAATTTGCTGCTCCCGGCCCTGCTGAGAAAAAACTGAACGTGCTCAACGATCCCAATGGCGTGCAGGGTGCGATCCGTATCGGCAGGTTGTTCCCTAACCGTCACCACGAAGACTTTGCACCTATGGTGGTGCTGAATACTTTGTTCGGTGGTTATTTCGGTTCGAGGCTGATGAGTAATATCCGTGAGGAAAAAGGGTTTACTTATGGTATCTATAGTTCACTCTCCCCCTACCAGCAGAGCGGGTCGATGATCATTCATACCGAAGTAGGCCGCGATGTAGTGGAGCCCGCCGTGGTAGAGATCTACAAGGAAATGAAAGAGCTTTGTGAAGCCCCTGCAGACGATGAAGAATTGCTGCTGGTGAAAAACTACCTCCTTGGCAACCTGCTCGGCGATCTCGATGGGCCATTCTCTATCATACAGCGTTGGCGTACATTGATACTCAACGACCTGACCATCGAACATTTCAACCGCAATATCCGGATATACAAAACCATCACCGCCAGCGAATTACAGCGACTTGCGAACAAATACTTCTGCGAGGAAGATTTTTTTGAGGTGGTGGTAGTTTAATTATTCCCTGAAATCTTTTGGCAAGAACCTCAAAGTTGTTTTTGAGGTTCTTTTTTATGCCGTCAAACATATTGTCATTTAACGCAAATTGAAAAAAATGACAAAATGATTGACGGAAAAATTTTGTTAGATTAATCTAAATTTATAATTTTGGCAGCATAAAACGTTTGGATATGTTGTTACGATGCGGGTATGCCAGGATATATTTACTGATCTTTCTTTTGATTATTGGTCCTATAGCGGGAGCGCAGACTGTTATTTCGGGATCGGTAAGGGATAAGAAAACATCGGAAGGCATACCGTTTTGCAACATACAACTGGTGGGAACAACTATTGGAACAAACACAGACGATAAGGGCAATTTTAAACTGGATCTTCCGCAGGAACACAAAGATGCCCGGCTGGTTGCATCGTTTATCGGATATGGTTCAGACACCATGAATTTGGTCCCCGGTAAGTCCGCGTATAATTTCAGCTTACGCGGCACCGGCAGCAACCTTGACGAAGTGGTAGTGTCGGGGACAATGAAGGAGGTATCAAAACTGGAAAGTCCGGTTCCTGTAGAAGTATATACTCCGAAATTTTTTAAAGCCAACCCGACGCCCTCCATCTTTGAGGCGCTGCAAAATGTGAACGGTGTTCGTCCGCAGCTGAATTGTAATGTTTGTAATACCGGCGACATCCACATAAACGGACTCGAAGGGCCCTATACCATGGTGCTCATAGACGGAATGCCGATAGTAAGCGGATTGTCTACAGTATATGGACTGAACGGGATACCCCAGTCGCTGATAGAAAGGGTGGAGATTGTGAAGGGCCCGGCTTCTACATTATATGGCAGCGAGGCCGTTGGAGGACTGGTAAATATCATCACTAAAAAACCGGGGAATGCTCCTCTATTCTCTGCCGATGTGTTCGGTACAAGCTGGGGGGAGGTAAATACCGATGTTGCCGCCAAATTCAGCTTGGGCAGTTCAGCGCAATCACTTTTAGGTATTAACTATTTCAATTATCAAAACCCCATCGACAACAACAAAGATGGCTTTACGGATGTAACGCTGCAAAACAGGATAGCGGTGTTTAACAAGTGGAACATCGACAGGAAAAACAATCGTGTATTTTCGATTGCTAGCCGGTATATATATGAAGACCGCTGGGGTGGTGATATGAACTGGTCAAAAGAGTTTCGCGGTGGCGATAGTATCTACGGCGAAAGCATTTATACAAAACGCTGGGAGTTGTTTAGTGTTTACCAGCTTCCCCTGCGCGAGCAGGTGACTTTCATGTTCAGCGCCAACGGGCACGACCAGAATAGTTTTTACGGCGACATTCCTTACATGGCGCAACAGTACATTGGCTTCGGGCAGCTGACATGGAACAGGCAATTCAACCGCAATGATGTTTTATTGGGCGCCGCATTCCGTTATACTTACTACGATGATAACACGCCGGCAACAGCAGGCTTCGATACAACAGGATCGGCAGCAAACATGCCTTCGCAAACGTATCTTCCCGGGTTGTTTATACAGGATGAAATAACCATCAACGATAACAACAAATTATTGCTCGGGATGCGTTATGACCACAATTCATTGCACGGTAATATTTTCACACCAAGATTGAATTATAAATGGAGTTCGGAAAATAAAAACAATGTTATAAGAGTAAGCATCGGCAATGGATACAGGGTAGCCA
>CAMPKG010000221.1 GCA_946887085.1 uncultured Sphingobacteriales bacterium | reverse complement strand
AAATATAACGGCGGTTAATGCTTATATCAAGACGCGCACAGCAGCTGACTGGAAAAAGAATAAGCCTTCACTTGAAAAAGCACCTGCTGTATTTCTTATGCTGGCCTAATACATATTCGCTTCCTGCACCGAAGTAATACCGTCAACGACATACTGGCCTTTCTCCGGGTTTTGCTTATCGTAGTTCTCGCCACGCCAGGGAAGATCGCGCCTGTATTGGGTGTAGTGTAGTTTCACACGTTTGCCCAAACAATTCTCCAGGCTGTCTGCGAGCTTTTCATCATCTACGCTGAAGTAGAAATACTGCGCATTGAGCATGCCGCTACGCTGGCCGAAACCTAGTTGTATCAATTCCCCTTCGTGTGTTTTAAAAACGTTGCCTTTGCGCGAGAATTTCTGCAGTATTCCCTCACGGTAGCCATCGCTATATGGATTGTAATAGTACCAATACACGTAGCCGACGACGCCGAGAACCAGGACCAGTATTGCTATAGTAACGATGCGCATGATATGAAATTAGTGTTTTCTATTTAACGGTTCTACCCTTCCATTTATAAACACCCACAAAACCAAGAAGGCCGGCAAGCACGATGTAAACTATATGCAAAGGCTGAAAGAAGGGAAATACAGCCAACTGCTTCAGCTTGCCGAAAAATCTTGCTACCGGCACAAGAAACAATAGTTCGACAATGATCTTTGCCAGCAACACCCACCCTGCAACCAGCATCGATGACTGATCGAACAAACCCGCAATGAACAACACGAGTAAAGACACGTTGAACAGGTACACCAAAATCAATATCGCCGTCATTTTCTTATCATCATACTTACCAGATTTGGATGCCCAGCGTATCCGTTGCTGAAGAAAGCCTGACCAATCAGGCTGCGGCGCTGTTCTCACTATTGCATTGCCTGCTTTCAGATAAGCTATACGCCCTGGGAATTGAGCTTGCATTTTGTGCATGAGCAGAAAATCGTCGCCGGAGGCGAGATGGTCAATGCCCTTGTATCCGTCAACGTCGATATAGGCCTGCTTGTTGAAAGCAAGGTTAGCACCATTGCTCATGTTGCCCAGTTTTAGCTTGTGAGCTGCCCCGGTAATGCCCTGCATGCTCATAAAGTCCAGCGACTGGAATAATTGCACCAAAGACGCATTGCTGGTAAAATCAACCGGCGCAACTATCATCGCCGCCTTTGTTTGCTCATAAATCGCAGCGATGTTCTTTAACCATAGCTTCGGCGCGATACAATCTGCATCTGTCGTTACGATCAGTTCACCTGTTGCAGCGCCTATTCCTGCTTCTATTGCTTTCTTTTTGTAAGCTACGGTATGGCCAAGATCAGCTGCGGCAAGGCTGATGCACTTAACCCGCTCGTCGTTGAAACTCTTAACTACAGCTGTGGTACTATCTGTAGAATGATCATCAACTACAATGATCTCGAACAAATGACATGGATACTCCTGTTTCAATATAGACTCGATGCAGGCACTGATGTTCTGTTCCTCATTGCGTGCTGGTATGATAACACTGACGACTGTTTTTGGCTGGAAGTTTTGAGGCAACCTGAAGTCTGCCTGCAGCTTCCACCCCAGCTTGTACAGTGACATGAGCACTATATAGCACAGCAACAATACGAAACATATAGCCTGGAGTATCAGCATGAGGTCAATAAACATTTAGTCATTTCCGGTAACGTATCTGCATCAAACACGCGGTGGCCTTTTTCTAACATGTGCAATTGCACTGTCTTCAATTCTTTCCTGAACCGTTGCGCCAGCGATACAGGTATAATGCGGTCGTAACTGCCCATGAAAATATCAATGGGTATCGCGTGCTTTTGTATCGTGGCCCTCAGCCTGCCGGCATTAGGTATCAGCCTGCTCATCCCCGGCCACACTCTTAACAGGAAACTCCGCGCATCTGTAGTATTCAGGTATTGCATCGCAAACTTATAGCGCGATTCATCTATCCATTTTTGCTTTCGTGCAAACTCGATAAGAAACATATACCGCTGCGGATCGGTAAGAAAACGCCTGAATATGCTGCTGCCTACGTAAGTACGCGTCAGGAAATAGTAAAAAGGATTGAATGCTAATCCATCGGGCGCAACAAGCAATACCTTGTCCACTTTTCCCGACATCAACTCCACGATCTTCAGGCATACCCGGCCGCCCATACTATACCCCGCCAGTGATAACTTATCTACGTCATGCTCTTTGAGCAAAATATTCACCAGTTGTAGAAGTTGCGTTACATCGAACTGCTTATGTTCAGGCCACTCGCTTTTGCCGTGGTGCGGCAGGTCTATAGATATGATCGTATACTCTTTGTCGAGATAACTTGCAAAAGGCTGAAATATCTGCGCATTGTTATTATAACCGTGAAAGGCCAGCAATAACTTTTTGCCGGTACCCCAGCTAATATAATGCAGGTTCTCCGCTCCAAGGTTGATATATCCCGTCAGGTTTGGCATGGTTGCGGCCAAAAATAAACATTCAGCCTGATGACGGTCGGTGCTTTTAACAAAAGCTGTGCACGATTTTTGAGTAGGTTTACATAAACACTCCATATTTATGGAAACCAAAACACTCAGTGCCCTGCAAGGTGGCGGCTTTCTGGTGCAGCCATCGGACCCGGCCAATACATTCACACCTGAAGATTTTACCGAAGAACAGCGCATGATCGAACAGACCTGCCGCGAGTTCCTGGATAAAGAGGTGCTCCCCCTTATACTTGAAATAGACAAGCAGCAGCAAGGCCTGATGCCCTCGCTTATAGATAAAGCGGCGGAATTGGGCTTGCTGGGTGCTGCGTTCCCTGAACAATACGGGGGCCTGGGCGAGGATTTCGTCACGGCTACACTGATCACAGAATCGCTCGGAGGCGGGCACTCATTTGCCGTTGCCATGGCTGCGCACACGGGTATAGGCACACTGCCCATCCTGTACTTTGGTACAGAGCAGCAGAAACAGAAATACATGCCCAAACTGGCCTCGGGCGAGCTGAAGGGCGCATACGCCCTCACAGAACCCGGATCGGGCTCCGATGCGCTGGCGGCGCGCACTACGGCGGTATTAAGCGAGGATGGCAAGCATTATGTTATTAACGGCCAGAAAATATGGATCACTAATGCGGGCTTCGCGGACGTATTCACAGTCTTTGCCAAGATCGATGGTGACAAGTTCAGCGCCTTTATTGTAGACCGCGATGCACCGGGGCTCAGCTTCGGCGAAGAGGAACATAAAATGGGTATCAAAGGCTCCAGCACCCGGCAGCTGTTCTTTGAGAACTGCAAAGTGCCGGTGGAAAACCTGCTGGGCGAGATCGGCCGCGGCCATGTCATTGCCTTCAACATCCTGAACATAGGCCGCCTGAAGCTTTGCGCAGCTGCTCTTGGAGGTGCCAAGCGTGCCATGCATAATTCCGTAGAATATGCCATTACCCGCGAGCAGTTCAAAACTCCGATAGCAAGTTTTGGTGCCATACAGCACAAGATAGCTGAGATGGCCATCAGGATATTCACCACCGAGAGCGCCTTGTACCGCAGCGCGAAATGGATTGACGACAAAGAGAACGAATTGCATGAGGCGGGTAAGCCTGCCGATGAAACGCTGCTGGGCGCTGCTGAAGAATATGCGATAGAGTGTGCCATGCTGAAGGTGATAGGTTCGGAAACTTTAGATTATGTGGTGGACGAGGGTGTGCAGATACATGGTGGCAATGGGTTTTCGGATGAGTATAATATATCCCGCTCATACCGCGATAGCCGCATCAACCGGATATTTGAAGGCACGAACGAGATCAACCGCCTGCTGACGCTGGATATGTACCTGAAGCGGGCCATGAAAGGCCGCATCAACCTGATGGCGCCTGCTATGGCCGTGCAAAAGGAATTAATGAGCATTCCTGATTTCGGAGAGGACGATGCGCCATTCGCAGCCGAGCTGAAAGCAATAGCTAACTTCAAAAAAGCCATCCTGATGTGTGCTGGTGCCGCCGTGCAAAAACTGATGATGAAACTGGAACAGGAACAAGAACTGCTGATGTATATGGCCGATATGGTGATGGATACCTTCCAGGCCGAAACGGCCCTGTTGCGAAGTATGAAAATGCAGGACACCAATAATGAATCTGCAAAGCTTGCACTGGATGCAACCCGTGTTTTCATCAGCGATGCAGCGGACCGCATTAACCACGCAGGTAAGAATGCGATCAACTCGTTTGCCGAAGGTGATGAGCAACGCATGATGCTGATGGGGTTAAAAAGGTTTACCAAGGTGAATAGCTTTAATACTAAAGAAGCACGGAGGCGAATAACGGCTGTTGTTATCGATAAACGCGGGTATCCATTCTAAATTATTTAGTGAGCAAATAACACTTCCTGTGCAACCTGCCCTGAAAGTCAAAAGGTGTGGTCGCAGCGGTGATATCTTCAATATGCGGGGTTGGTATGCTGTCCCGGTCCAGCTCAAAGCCGCGGTAGTTGTTGCTGAAATAAATATTTCCGCCGTCGGTGCAACCTTTTAGCAACTGCTTCAGCAGCCATACATGGTCACGCTGCAGGTCAAACTCCTTATCCATACGCTTGCTATTGCTGAATGTCGGCGGATCGCAGATGATCAGGTCGAAAGTATCGGCAGGCAAGTCAGCGATTACAGCCATTACATCATCGTGCACAAACTCATGTTTATCGTCATTGTACAGCTTGTTGTATTGCATATTACGCTTGGCCCAGTTCAAGTAGGTCTTCGACAGGTCGACAGAAGTAACGCTCTTCGCACCTCCGTGCGCCGCATACACGCTGAAGGAACCCGTATAGCAAAACAGGTTGAGCACCCGCTTGCCTTTCGCTTCGTCGCGCACCATACTGCGGGTAATCCGGTGGTCGAGGAAAAGGCCCGTATCCAGGTAGTCTGTCAGGTTGATGATGAAACTTAGCGCTCCTTCAGGCACTATCCGCTCTACCCTTTCTTCGCTGAATTTTTCATATTGCCCCTGTCTGCCGGCTTTGCGCTGGCGTACTTTCATAAAGATCGCCTCCTTCGGCATTTCCAGTACCGACGCTATAACCTCTTTACAGGCTTCCAGCCACGCATCATATTCCTCATCCTCCATGCCATGCCGGCGCTTGTATTCCGCAGCGTGCACAACATCTTTGTACAGGTCTATAGCAAAAGGGAATTCAGGCAGGTCGTGATCGTAGAAACGAAAACAAGCCACCTCCTGCCGGCGCGCCAGCTTGGCGTAGTGCTTATACATCTTACGCAGCCTGTTCTCGAACATCGGCAGCTTGCCTGAAAAATCGTATTCCATATCGCGGCTCAAAGCTAATAGGTTTTACGCGGCCTGTTAATCAAATTACAACGGTCCATATCTGTTGTTAAGTATTGTTAAGTTCAGCGATCAGAAATGCGAAATCCCTTCTCCGGACATGTAGCATTTTTCGAGCGAACCGTAAGTATCTCAACGAGTTGAGTCCTAAATTGTTGCATGAGTGAAAGGTTGTCGATTGTTGTCGAGATCTGTGGTTTATTTTCGTTTTCATGGGATAAATAAGGCTGTTTTCTTACATCACGCGGGTTCGCTTACCAAAAAATTGCTTTCCGTACGGTTCATTTACCATTACAAATATACAACATTTTATCCAATAAACCGAAATGTGTTTATTAAAGATATAAAGCTTAATTTTATATC
>CAMPKG010000220.1 GCA_946887085.1 uncultured Sphingobacteriales bacterium | reverse complement strand
GCCGGCTTTTTTATCTTCTACCCTTATCAGGTAGTGACCCGGCTGCAATGTTTGCACATCTATTTCCTTCTGCGTAGTTCCCGACAATGCTTTGCGGCCCTGCAGATCGTAGATATTGTAGTTGATTTCCTCGCCCGTGTTGTTAACATTCAGGGAGTTTTTTACGGGATTTGGGTATAGGTTCACTCCACCATTCCGGGGTATTTCGGGAATGTTGTTCGTGAACTTGTATTCCTTGAAGCCGATGCCGTTGAGTGGGATAGTAGGGTTATCTGTGTCTTTCGTGAATTTCCCGCCGGCGAATAATTTGCCCTGGAATACAACCAGTTTATTGATCTCGTCATCAACAAGGAACCAGTCTCCACCGTTCAGGTTAAAGCAATTGGAAATGCCCGAGCCAACAAGGATCATCCCGCCGCTATTGAAATTGCCACCCACTACCAGCGTGTCCGCCTGCGCGCAAAGCGTGTTGTAAGTGATGGTGTTATCGATGTCGGCGAAAGAAAGTGATGGTTCGGTCGTCCAGCTTTGTCCGGTCAGTTTCTTCAACAATGCACTATCTGCGCTGCCACTGAATTTTGTTGCTGCATACAGGTCACCTTTAAATATCTCCAGGTCTTTTACCTCGTTTACAATGTTATTGTTGAACGGCGTAAACCAGTTGTTGGGATCCCAGGTGATGACGTTCTTCGCCGCACTGGTGTGTTCGAAGGATCCGCCCAACACAATTTTTTCATTCCATATTGCCATAGTGTTTACGTGTCCTGTAAGGCCCGGCATTTGTTGCCAGTTGCTGCCATTCCAGCGCGCAAAATTCACTTCGGCTAATGCTGCGCATACATCAAAATCTCCGGCGGCATACAACTCGCCTTTATACACCAGCAGGTCGTTGATCCTTCCATAGGTACAGCCGAACGGTTGCCAGGCGCTGCCATCCCAATATGCAATGTTGTGCACTGCGGTTGAGCCGGCAAGTGTGAATTCACCTGCGATAAAGATCTTGTTGTCAAATTTTTCGATTGCATACACAGGGCCATTTACACCAGTACTCATACTATGCCATTTATAGGTGCCGCCTTGCATGGTTACGCAGGCAATATTGCCCGCGTTGATGTTGCCATCTACCTTGGTGAAATTCCCGCCGATGTAGAGCTTGCCTTCAGCTTCGTCGGCAAACATATCCATTATTTCGCCGTTGGTTCCTCCGCCAACAGGTTTGGCATTACAGACAGGAGGGTATCCCGGTTGTATCCATGCAAGTTCATCCGTAGTAAACCCATAGTCATTCGCCCAGGCGTTCAGCTCGGGATAGTTCATCTGGCGCACGTAAGCGAGATTGGTATTGGCCGCGATCATGCGTGAAATTTTTTCATGGCCGCTGGCTTTTACCAGGTAACCTACTGCACAGAAGTTATTGTATTTGTCGATGAATATCGGCGTGCGGAAAGCGTACTCATCATTCACTGGAAAATTTCCCTCCAGCCAATACCTGTGCAGGTCATTAAGGCTTTGCAATCTTTTTTGTTTTTGTGCGGCCGTCAGATGACTCATGTCGCGAGAGCGCAAAGTCCGCTCTGCCAACGATAAGTGAAGTTTGATCCATTCGCGTTCACTCAATGAATTGCAGGCGGGTAACTGTGGAACGTCTTTTTGTTCGGTCCAGCATTTGTTGACCTCAGCCAGTTTTTTGAATGTAGCCTTGCTACCGAAAGCCGCCATGCTGTAGCAGGCTAATAGAAGTGTAAGTATTGTTTTCATAAAATCAATTTTTTTAGATGATGCAGGCATCCGGATGCTGCTTGCTATAATTGACGAAACGAATAACCAATATGTTAGAGCATTACGATCTATTTTGTGAGTTTGTAACCCAAAGTTAATCTTAAATAGGGTTGGCTATAGATCTCACGGACTTGCGGGTTGGGAATATAGTTGAGCCTCGACAGAGTTTGTCTGTACAGTATATCGAATCTCAATCGCTTATTGAGTAGATAGCTTGCACCAAATGTTACGCCTAGTTTGAATGGATTGATGAGCGGATTGTTAAACGCTGATCCCTGGTAATTGCTGTACGCAATGCCTGTGTTGGGTATCACTGATGACAGCGCCGGTGTATCAGATTCGCTTGCGTTCGGGTCCATCTCTAAGGTGTCCGTTTTCGTAATGCGTGCAACGGTTTGTTGCTGTTTGCCGATACGGGCTACTCTCGTGATTTGCATGTTCAAACCTCCGTACAGCTCGAGTTTTTTGTTCATGCGATACACCAGCATTAAGGGAAGGTCTACATTCCAGTGGCGTGTGTTGGTAAGAAAATGTTTTATGGATATAGAGTCGTAAGTTTTTTGATACACGATTTTGTTGCCGGTGGATGTACCGGGATTATTGCCGCTTGGGATGATAGGTAACAATCCGGTGATCGAACTGTCAATGGGTTTATTGTATGTTTCCTGCAGCAGAACTGCATCTGGCGTAAATGAATATTTGAGCGCCGGCTGTGTCATGATGCCCCATTTGCTATTGAAAAAGTATTGCAGGTATGGTGAAATGACGATGCTGTTTGCACGAAGTCGTTTCGTGCCAAACTCATAACCTGTTTTAATTCCGGCTGTGAATTTTAGTTTTTCTACCCGAGTCGGTTTGTCTTCTAATTCTACCTCGGGCCGAACGATAGCTTTTTCAGAATCTGTTTCAGCATGTGGGAGATCTGCAACAGGTTTTTCTATGGCAATAGTATCTGCAGGTTTCGATAAAATGATGGTTTTCCCGGCTTTTGGCTCGAGTGTCTGGTAAGTTTCAAGGTCATATTTACGGGATTCCTCAGGGTAGGGTTCACCTGCAAATGGCAACAGTTCCACCGCCGTATCAGGTTGCATTGGCGTCGTGTTTGCGATGACCGGTGTGCTTAAGGTGTCTGCGGTTGCTTGCTGCGTTGGTGAAACCGGTTGACTGCTGCTTATGACCGGGTTCTCAACTGATGAAATTGACCTGGGTACACGTTGATGGAGATCAGGTTTGTTGTGCTTTGTTTTAGTTACTGCAGTTGAATTCTTTACTGTGGAGCCGCTTACTTCGGTTTTTTGGTCAGGTATATCTGCCGAATGCCGCGGGATTTGCGGGATAGTGGTGTTTGATAGCGTACTGTTTGAAGCGCCGGCGGTTAGATTGATCTTATTTTGGGCTGGCTTTTGCGCATAGAAAATACCTAAGCCTGTTGCCGCAAGGAAGCCAAACAAAAGCCATAACCAGAAAAATCCGCCGCGGCGTTTCTTTCCGTCAAGCCTTTTTTCAAGCGCAGCCCATACAGCTGCGGGTGGCGTTTCCGTCACGCCATCCAGTGCCTGCCTGAAGTATTGGTCGATATGATCGTTCCTGTCTTCCATTACATCGCCGATGTTATTTTTTCCTTCAATCGCCTGCGGGCATCGTTCAGATGCCAGCGGCTGTTATTCTCGGATATTCCGAGCAGTGCCGAAATATCTTTATGCGACAGATCTTCAAACACAAAAAGGTTGAAGACCATTCTATGCGTGTCGGGTAGCTCATGGATTATACCCAGCAGGTCCTTATAGGCAATATGCGCAGTGATATCCTGGTCCACACGGGCATCCGGCTGCTCGATATCGCGGTTTACAGCTTCATTGTACCGCAGGTTTTTGCGAACGTGATCGGTGATAGTATGCACTGCGATGGTACGCATCCATCCTTCTATCGACCCTTTGAAAGCGAAGCTCTCCAACCGGGTAAGTATCTTGAAAAAAGTATCATTCAGTATCTCGCATGCAGCTGCTTCGTCCCTGGTGTATCGCCTGATGATGCCGTAAATAAGCGGTGAATAGCGGTCGTAGATCTCCTTTTGCGCCGTTCTTTTTCCGGCAATAGCATCCCTTACCAGTCCTTTGAGGGCCGGATCACCGGATTGCGCATGGCCGGGGTGAACCAATATGTTAGCTTTTTCGTCCAATCATCTGTTCCGGGCTCAATTCATCGTCAAGATCACGTTTGGGTATCAATATTGACGTTCCCCTTTGGCAAAATGTTAGCGTAAAGCGGAAAAAATATGGTTTTTTGCAGCTTTCACCGCCGTCCGCAGCTTGAAATGCAGATATTTTCCATCTTTTATCGGTAGTTGCCCTGATTTTTTCGGAAATTTGCGGTTTCCAAATTCAAAATTCAAAGGTCAAGATTCAAAATGAGCTTTGGGCTTTTGAATTTTGACTTTGAATTCAAAGAATGAAATACGAAAAAGAGATCAGCCGCAGGCGGACGTTTGCCATCATATCGCACCCGGATGCGGGTAAAACTACGTTGACTGAAAAGCTGCTGCTTTTTGGTGGAGCGATCCAGGTGGCCGGTGCGGTGAAGAGCAACAAGATAAAAAAACATGCTACCAGCGACTTTATGGAGATAGAGCGCCAGCGCGGCATCTCGGTGGCTACCTCGGTAATGAGTTTCGAGTATAAAGATGTGCTCATTAACCTCCTCGATACTCCGGGTCACAAAGACTTTGCGGAAGATACTTATCGCACATTGACGGCGGTGGATAGCGTTATCCTCGTTATTGACAGTGTGAACGGGGTGGAGGAGCAAACACGCCGGCTGGTAGAAGTATGCCGGATGAGGGATACGCCGATCATCGTGTTCGTCAATAAAATGGACCGTGACGGCAAATACCCGTTCGACCTGCTGGACGAAATAGAAAAGGAGCTGCATATTTCTCTGCACCCGCTTAGCTGGCCTATCAATATGGGTAAGGAATTCAAAGGTGTTTATAGTCTTTATGATAAAAGCCTGAACCTGTTTACTGCCAGCCAGAAAGCAACTGAAGAGAACACTATACCGATACCAAACCTGGCTGATAAGCTGCTGGACGAAACGGTCGGCGACCGCGATGCAAATCAACTGCGTGAAGACGTAGAACTGCTGGAAGGAGTATATGGTGAGCTGGATACTGATGCCTACCTGAAAGGGAAAGTAGCACCCGTATTCTTCGGTTCTGCGGTAAATAATTTCGGTGTGAAGGAATTGCTGGACACATTCATCAAGGTGGCTCCGCTGCCATTGGGTCGTGATACGGATAAAAGGCATGTGGAACCCGGCGAGGATAAATTCACCGGCTTTATCTTTAAAATTCACGCTAACCTCGACCCGCGCCACCGCGACCGTATCGCGTTCCTGCGGGTGTGTTCGGGCAGGTTTGAGCGTAATAAATATTTCCATCATACCCGCCTCGATAAAGATGTGCGATTCAGCAACCCGTACTCATTCATGGCGCGCGATAAGGATGTAATTGAAGAAGCATTTCCCGGTGATGTAGTCGGTTTGTTTGATACAGGTAACTTTAAGATAGGTGATACACTTACTGAGGGCGAGCAAATGCAGTTTACCGGTATTCCCACGTTCTCTCCCGAGATATTCAAGGAGCTGGTGAACAAAGACCCAATGAAGACCAAGCAGCTGGAAAAGGGTATCCGTCAGCTGACTGATGAAGGTGTTGCGCAGCTATTCACCCAGCACGGCGGCAACCGCAAGATCATCGGTTGTGTGGGTGAGCTGCAGTTTGAGGTGATACAATACCGCCTGCTGCAGGAGTATGGTGCATCCTGTTCTTTCGTCCCGTTGAACTTTTATAAAGCTTGCTGGATAACCGGTGACAAGAAAGCCATCGAAGATTTTGTGCGCTTTAAACAGGCCAACGTGATGGAAGATAAGGACGGTAACCTGGTTTACCTGGCCCAAAGCGAATGGTTCCTGAA
>CAMPKG010000219.1 GCA_946887085.1 uncultured Sphingobacteriales bacterium | reverse complement strand
CAGTTGGTAGAGCATCACCTTGCCAAGGAGAGGGTCGCGGGTTCGAGTCTCGTCTTCCGCTCAAACAGAATTCCAAACCACTCGGTTTGGAATTTTATGTTTACGCTAGTTTGGGCTAATTTGCCTGAAGGCGCCCTGGTGGCGGAACTGGTAGACGCGCAGGACTTAAAATCCTGTTTGCCGCAAGGCGAGTACGGGTTCGATTCCCGTCTGGGGCACAAAAAGGCTATTCTAATGAATAGCCTTTTTAGCTTAATACAAGCCGTTCATCACCACTTATTGGGGAAGCCAACCCTTCGCTGGAAGAATCGGCAGTTCGCTGAATGTCCGTTCAATTACTTACACAACTTGGGTCAGCACAATAACTTCGGATTTGGGCTTGTGATAAACAGGTAGTATTTTTTCGCTAATGAGACGGCAATATGTTCATATAGGATGGTCAATTTTATTGCTGGTAGCATGTTTACTGGATCTGCAAAACAAAGCGACAGCTCAATTTAACCTGAATGTTCATAACGGCTTACCCTCAAACCATGCCTATATGGTGCTGCGCGACACTTTCGGTTATCTATGGGTTGCAACCGATAAAGGCGTTGCAAGATACAATGGATACGAGGTAAAACTTTTTAATGCCAATGACGGGTTGCCATCAGACGACATCTGGGAACTTGACCTTGACCGCAAAGGACGCTTATGGCTAAGCGGGTATGTAAGTAAGCCCGGGTACATTTACAAAAACAAGTACCACAGTCTATCTTCTTTTGAAAATGAAGGGCGTATTACAGAGATCCGCGAACTAACCCAAACGAAAAGTGGCGTAGCATTTCTTGCGGGCTCTTATAAGGGCCGAAACGACGCGTTGGTAACGGAAGAAAATGGTAAGATCAGGATCATTCAATTCCGCGAGAAACATCGCGGTATATTTTTAACTCACCATGACGAATACTTATACCTGGAAAACATTGGCCCCGAAGCTCGTGAACTGTCTGTGATTGATTTGAATTCGCGAACGCTAATACCAAAGCGCATCTGTCCCTGCGAAGGTTTTTTTTCGCAAATGGCTTTCTACTATCCAAAATCGTATGTTTTCAACAAGTACCTGATAGTACATTACCGTGAACTGGGTCTATTATTCGCGTTCAACTTTGTCAATTGTACTGTGAAGAGAATGCTCCCCGAACATAATGGAGACCCAAACATTACATTGCCGATCACACCTGGGACCCAATTCATTTATATAAATGCGAAAGATACAATCTACAAAGTGGACAGCAACTTAAGTTGCGTTTACAAGCTTCCTGTAAAGACAGTATTGCCGCCGTCTGCCCAAACGAAAAATTTCAATTATTTCTTTGAAGACGATCTCTGGGGAAACGGAGTAACCACAACCAGCGGTGTATTCTTCAACCGTACCGGTGAGTACAATTTTCGTCCCATCACTGAAATTTTGGCAGATCATTCGTACCTCGGACAGGTTGGCGGCAGCAATTATTGGTGGAATGAAAAAGAACTTACCCTTACAGCAACCACAAAAGATGGAAGCAGGAGCTTTCGACAACCGGGTTGGCGGGACGTCCAGCGGCTATTCCGATTTGACAGCAACCGGGTTATTGTATTTGGCTCCAAAATTTGGTTATTCAACCCAACTACGGGTTTGTCCAATTTTGTTCCACCGGTGGAATATGTCAACCCGGCATACCCGAGACCAAAATATTCGGGCTACCCAGCGTTATTCGCAAAAGGGGTAATTATATGGAACGATAGTATATATGCCGCGACCCCGAGATATTTTTTACGGGGATATCTCAGGAACGATACAATGTTCTATAAAACATTGTCAGATCGCAGGTATACAGAAATAGTACAAGATCCGTTCAGCGGTGCAATAATCGCGGTAAGTACATCGAGGTTGTTTTTTCATATGGCTGACGGCAAGGACACGTCAATAGCACTCGATCATACCGGCGTAGGGCAACTGGACAAGATACTTATTAGCGCTCGCACCGGCGATGTGTTGGTAAAAGGATACAATACGCTTCATGTTTTTAAGCGTAATAATTTTCACCGGAGAAAACTGCTGGCTAATTACAACCTCTCAGGTGCAAAGCTTATACAGGCGGGCAATCTGCTTATTGTCGCAGGCCGCTCTGGCGTTATTTTCCTTGAGATGGACAATAACTACAGGACGTATGCCGCTTATTCAAATCCCAATGATAAGTATTATTCAACGGTCATTAAAGTTCAGATCGTAAATAGTAGTCTAATGCTTACAACAGACAAAGGAGTACTTACTGTCGATCTGCCAAAGGAAAAACATGCTGTCAATGATCTTGCGGGATATTACCGACTTATCCTTACTTATGGCAATGACCAATACATCCTTAAACGTACAGACAGTTTCCACATCGACCCCGAGAACAAAAAGCTTAATTTTGACGTGATAAGACCGCTGGGTGTAGGTAGGCTAAGAATGATGTATAAAATTGAGAACGTGGATACAGCCTGGCATGAAACAGATGGGGGCGCTATAACCTTGCCAAAGCTTTCACCGGGGACATACCATACACTGAGTATAAAAGTGAGCGATGATGTGTGGAGCAGCGACACACGCCTGCTGCATGTGTTTATGCGGCCCTATTGGTGGCAAACCGGTAGTGGGCGAACCTTGTTGTTTATAGCAGGAATCTTGGGATTTGTTGGGCTCGTTTCGGTCATAGTACTCGTCACCCGGCGCTCCATCAATCGCAAGAACGAAAAAGAACGCCGGTTACTAGAGCTTGAGTTAAAGTCGATGTACGCGCAAATAAATCCTCATTTCATCTTCAACTCGCTTAATTCGGCATTGTATCTCATCAAAAAAGAACATACTGACAAAGCATACAACCATATTTCGAAGTTCTCGCACCTGCTTCGGTTCTATCTTAAGTCATCGCGCAATCGTTATATAACATTGGCAGAAGAAATAACGAATCTGCGGAACTATATAGAATTGCAGCAAACCCGATTTGCTCACACCTTTAGTTATGAAATAACCGTCGACCCATCCATATCTGCAGGAACAATTAAGATACCATCATTGTTGCTGCAACCTATTGTTGAAAATGCGATCAACCATGGCCTGTTACCTAGAGAATCGGGCAGGTTATCTATCTCCATAAAAGAAGGAACACTTGTGGGCTCGATCCAGTGCATTATTGAAGACAATGGCATAGGCCGTGGACAGTCAAAAGCCAACCGCGGCGAAGCCGAAAAAGAATCTTATGGCAGCGACCTGATCAAAGAACTTATTACCACCTTTAACCGTTATGAACGTACTAATATCACCATTGAATATATCGACAAACAACTACCGGAAACAGGAACTGTAGTTATCGTAAACATTAACAATCCCCGCCAACATGGATAAATACACTTGTATCATTGTAGACGACGAACCACAAGCTATAGAGTTGCTGTCTGATTCTTTACGTTCCCTCTACTCGGATCTGGAGATAGCAGAAACTTATACGCAATGGGCACCAGCGTTCGAAGCTGTTCGCCATGGCAACTACGATCTGCTTTTTCTCGATATTTCTATAAGAGATAAAAGCGGTCTTGACCTGGTTCGTTTTGCACCAGAGCTAAAGAGCGAAATAATATTTGTTACTGCACATGCTGACTATGCAATTGAGGCCTTTCGTCTTTCGGCCGGCGGCTACATCGTAAAACCTATCGACGAAGGTGAACTTATAACGGCGGTGAATCTTGCCTTGGAAAGGGCGAAACATAAACGCCTTGCAACCACGCCAGCGGTTACATCCCTGGAAGAGGTACGCATTGGCATTCCTTCTGATAATGCCATCGATTATGTCAATATAGCAGACATACTCTACCTTGAGTCGGTGAATTCTTATACGCGGGTGGTGACAAGTCAGCAGGAGTTTTTGAGTTCTTACAACCTGGGAAAATTCAAACAAGTAACCGACAGTAAAAACTTTTTCCAGGTACACCGGTCATTTGTTGTTAACCTCAATTTTATAAAACGGTATGAAAATACAGGCGTGGTGGTCATGGAAAATAATAAGGAAATACCATTATCGAGAAACCATAAAGACGATTTTCTAAATCTATTTTCAAGAATACAGAAATAGCGTCTTATCTGGCAAGGTAAATATCCTTATCCGCGTTTGTATTCCAAATATGCCTCGTGCTATCTAACTCATAAGATATTAACCCGTTCTTACATTCCGCTCCCGGCTCCCTTCTCATTTTGACTACTTTTCGTCCATCAGATTCAATATTGCCAATACGATAGCGCTGCTGGTTTGCCGGAATGGTGATCTCGACATCATACTCATAAGTAAAGGGTAAGGTTCCCGGCATTTGCGGCTTCGATACATGGAACGATTCAACGAAAATAGTATCGTTGCGGGGTACGAGATCCCGCGGATCCAGGGCAAGGCTACTCTCTTCAATAAGTTCGGTAAATCCGGTTTCGGGTTTGTACCATTTAATAATAAGCGTATCAATGTCGTAAAACTTGTACCCGACAGTAACCAGGTTATAGCGCTCGTCGAAACACTTTACCTCAATTTTCGGTTTGCAGCTTGTCAAACATATAAAAACAGAAAAGGTCAACAGTGTGATCTTGTACATGGGTGCAATTCTCAATAACAAGATAACCAATTGAAAATTAATTTGTTTCAGGCCCCATTACTTTTTACATGCATATGGCAATATGAAATATTTTTAGCTTAAATTTCGGATACAAAATTTCGTATGAGATTCGACATCATTTTATTGGTATCCGGCTTATCATTTGCGATCACTTCCTGTGAAAAAAAGGATGATACTTACCGCGGACCGCATGCAGGCTCTATGAATTATTATTTTAAAGCCACTATTGATGGGGTATCGTATACCGGCAGCAATATTAGTGGCAATTATGACGCGGGCGATATTTCAAAAGTATTGGCTGGTATTAACTTCAAAGGAAGACAATACTCCATGATAGTAGCAATGGGTGAATACAACGGGGCGGGCAAGTATTCAAAACAGCCCGGTACACAGATACTACTCGGAGACGCAGCGGATACGTACACAAGCAAGGATAGCGAACCTGTATCGATTGAAGTGACGAGCGAAGAAGGCCAGGACGTATTCGGTAAATTCAGCGGTAAACTTTACAATACCCAAGACCTGAGTGAAGACATCACGATCGCAGAAGGTAGCTTTCACACATGGTGGTCTAAATAACTGCAATAAATAACAGGAAAAGACTATCCCAGCCGTTCAACTGTTTTCGGCCTGTACGAGAATGCAGCCACCAACAGCAATACAACGCAGAACCAGTTGGCCAATATTAGTGTCAGGCCGATGAACATTGTAAAATAGTTTTCAACCATACGACGGCTATAACTTATCAGCGAAGACGTATCGATCCTGCGGCCCTCTATGTTGTGACGAAAAAGCTCTTTGTCCATATCCAGGTGCACGATCAGCATTTTGACAAATGAAACAATGATCATTACAATGCCCGCCAGGTTGAATATCGGCATTGCAATGGGGTATATTGGCATGAAGTCTTCGTATGTATAGGGAAACATCGAAAAAAACACGATCATTGACACAAATGGCAGGCTCAAGGCGCGCAATAGTTTATTTTTCTTGATCTGTCGGCGCTCATGTTCTTTCAAAGAATCTAACACACCAACCATCGCGGTATTGTGTTTGCGAACTTCAGCACCTAGTACAATAACTACATAAAAGGCAAGTG
>CAMPKG010000218.1 GCA_946887085.1 uncultured Sphingobacteriales bacterium | reverse complement strand
AAATTTTATAAAATGTAAAAAAAACTGTTATAATGTAACATTTTCCAAAAATATCTGGAGCAGGCAAACCATGAAAAACATCTCTTTATCGACAACATTCTATAACAAATTCAAATGCTGGGTCAGGCTGGTTAATCGCGGCTTCAAAAACAGATAATCGGCATAATCCCGGTTAGTCTGAGGTTCAGACAAAAAACATCTCTTTATCGACAACATTCTATAACAAATTCAGCCACATCGGGAAGTCTGATTTAACCTATTAATCAAGAAACCGGAAAGTCAGGATGATCTCAGTTAATTTGTGGTTCAGACAGCGGTATCAGAATAATCTCGGTTAATCTGAGGTTCAGACTTTAATTAATCGTACCTTTGCGCCTTATTATATAAAAGTTCTTTAATTAATGACGACATTTTCGAGCTTCTCCCTGAGAGAAGAATTAACTCGTGCCGTTGCGGACCTTGGGTTTGAGACCCCAACCCCCATCCAGCAAAAAGTAATTCCCCATCTATTATCTCAACCAACTGACATAATTGGCCTGGCTCAGACAGGTACCGGCAAAACCGCCGCTTTTGGACTTCCGCTACTGCACCACACCGACATTGCACAGAAACATGTGCAAGCCCTGGTTCTCAGCCCTACACGCGAATTGTGTATGCAGATCCAGGAGGAATTTAAAAAATATGGTAAACACATGCGTGGCTTTAAGACCACCGCTGTTTACGGAGGCGTGCCCATAGGCGGCCAGATCCGCGAGGTGAAAGCAGGCCCGCAGGTAATTGTAGCCACACCCGGCCGTTTGATCGACCTCCTGGAGCGTAAGGCGCTCTCACTGGAGCATCTGCAGTATGTAGTACTGGACGAGGCCGATGAGATGCTGAATATGGGTTTCCGCGAGGATATCGAGTTCATCCTGAAAAATACCCCGGCCCGCGAGTTTACCTGGCTTTTCTCCGCTACCATGAACAACGATGTGCGTAACATCGCCAAGCGTTTCATGACTAGCTGGAAGGAGTATTCGGTAGCTGCGGCAAACGTTACCAACGAGAACATCGACCACCAGTATTTTGTTACCAATCATCATAATCGTTTCGAAACACTGCGCCGCCTGCTCGATTTTACGCCGGGTATCTATGGTATCATCTTTACCCGTACCAAACAGGATGCGCAGGAAACTTCGGAGAAACTGATGCGCATGGGCTACCATGTGAGCCCGCTGCACGGCGATATGGACCAGAAGATGCGCAGTAAGGTGATGGAACGCTTCAAGAGCAAGGCCCTGCAGGCTATTGTAGCTACCGACGTAGCGGCCCGCGGTATCGATGTGAACGACATTAGCCACGTTATCAATTACGAGCTCCCCGACGATCCTGAAGTGTACACACACCGCAGTGGCCGTACCGGCCGTGCCGGCAAGTCGGGTATCTGCATGTCGATAGTATCTCCAAAAGAAATATCTAATATTCGCCAGATAGAGCGCATCGTGAAAGCCCGTTTCCACAGGAGCGATATTCCTGATGGGGCAGAAGTGGTACGCAAGCGCCTGTTCTATTACCTGGAACAAATTGAGACCGCTAAGCCTAAAGGCAATTTTGCAGAAGTTTACCAGCAGTCCATCCACGAGCGTTTTGAGGATATGGATAAGGATGAGCTGATCCGCCGTCTCATCTGGTTGCAATTGAAAGAGACCATTGACGCTTACGATAAGGCTGAAGATCTGAACGCCGGTTACGACAATCCTGGCCGTAGCAGCAGTAAAGGAGCGGGGGGCCGCACAGTGCGCCTGTTCATTAATATAGGTATCAAAGATGGCATCGGCACTCCTGAAAGGCTGCTGCAATTCCTTACCGAATCAACAGATGTGGAGCCGGGTGTGTTTGAGCGCATAACAGTGCGTGAAATGAGCAGCTTTTTTAATGTAAGCAGCAGCGCGGCCGAGTATATCTCATCGGCGCTGTCGCAGAAAAAGCACAAAGGCCGCAAGGTACGTGTTGAAGAAGCCGAGCAGCGTGACCGTGAGCGGGGAGGGTTTAGTCCTAAACCACGTTCCGGTGGCGACAGGGGTGGCTACGGCAGTCGCGAAGGTCGCCCGGGAGGCGGACGCGCGAAGAGATATTAGATTAAAATCTGATAACTTCTTGGTCGTTTAGGCCAATAACCGTATTTTGCATCCAAATTGAACGTGTATGAAGGCATTGATGTTTACTTTAATGTTCATTTTTGGCTCACTGGGGGCAATAGCCCAGGAAGTAAAAGAGACCTCTGGGAACAGCGTTGTTGCTGAGATAGAGAAGGTGGCGGAGAACGTGAAAGACGGTATTGCCAGTTATTACCACGACAAGTTTGTCGGGCGCCAGACAGCAACAGGCGAGATCTTTGACAATAACAGGTTCACCGCAGCCAGCAACAATTTCAAGCTCGGTTCTTATGTAAAGGTGACCAACCTGAGCAACGGTGAAGTGATCTACGTGCGCATCAACGATCGTATGGCCAAGTCAAACACCCGTGTTATCGACCTGACCAGCATGTCTGCGAAGAAGCTGCAGTTCCATAAGAAAGGCATCACCAAAGTGAAGGTGGAGATCGTTCCGGCATCAGAAGCTAAGCCAGCTATTCTTGCTCAAAGGAAAGAAGCCGGGTTGCCTGAACAAAAGCTTTAAGTCTGAAACTCTTTATAAGAACGCCTTCCAAACCGGAGGGCGTTCTGCTTTAGGGCCGTCTAATACCCAATAAAATCTTAAGAAGTTTTGTAGGATAAATGCCGCAAAACGTTGAAAATAAGCCACTTGTTTACAATTTGGGGTCTCAAAACCGGGCGTTTGGTTCACACCGGTTTAACGGTACATATGAGAGGTATAATATATTTTATCTTGGTTTAGAGCCATTTTGGATGGACCTTTGCTCTACAAATCCAGGATTCTATGAGGAAGTTGATTATGTGCGCGATGATCGCGGTAGGGTCTCTCAGTGTGAATGCTCAGAGCCGTAAGATATCCAACCCCACAAAAGCAGCCGGTGTTGCCAGCTATTACCACGACAAGTTTGAAGGCCGCCAGACCTCTACGGGAGAGATCTTCGATAACGACAGGTTTACCGCAGCCAGCAATACCCTGAAACTGGGTGAGTATGCTAAGGTGACCAACCTTAAGAATGGCCAGGTCATATACGTACGCATCAACGACCGGATGAACAAAGCCAACCAGCGCCTGATAGATATGACCAGCCTCGCCGCCAAGAAGCTCAACTTTCATGAGGATGGCCTGGCCAAGGTAAAAGTGGAAAGAGTATCAGAAACCGAAGGGCGCAGGGCCATACTCGCCCAGAATGCTCGCGCCGGCATCAGGACCAACAGGCTATAATTGTGTGTTTATAGAAGTTAGCTCTCCTTATGGGGAGCTTTCTTATTTTCGGGCGATGATACTGAGCTGCCTGTATATTGATGAGTCGGAAGGGCGAGGCAAGGGTGTGTTCACCCGCGAGCCATTAGAGCCAGATACTATTGTTGAGGTGTCACCAGTCGTAGTAATGACACCGGAGGAACGCAAGCTCCTCGACCTGACCCGCCTGCACGATTATATCTTCGAATGGAACCCTGGGGGAGAAACAGCGTGTTGTATGGCCCAGGGTTATATCTCTGTATACAATCACTCCTACGCCTCCAACTGCGAGTATTTCATGAACTATGAGGAGGAGACCATTATGATAAAGACCGTAAGGGAAATAGCGGCGGGAGAAGAACTGACCATTAACTACAACGGCGACTGGAATGACGAAAAGCCAGTTTGGTTTGCTACTGTTTAGATAACTTTATACAAACTTATCTACTATGGCCTGGGAAGAAAAGGACAATGCGCTTTACCGAAGCTTCACTTTCAAAGATTTCTCCGAAGCATTTGCCTTTATGACAAGGGTAGCCATGCTCGCCGAAAAACAAAACCACCATCCCCGGTGGACCAATGTCTGGAATAAGGTAGAGATTTGGCTCAATACCCATGACGCCGGAGACATAGTCACCGACAAAGACAGAAAGCTTGCAAACTCTATCGATAAGCTGACAGAACAATCAGCCTAATCATGAATAATCTGAGGTTCAGACCTTACTCAATCCTAAACACAGGATACCTCATGTGCGACTGCTCATAATAAGGCGAATTGCGATAGGTAAAATCAAGCTGTGCGGCTCCGTCTTTCGCGAATGCGGGATCTGCTTCTTGCTTGTCCCTTAGCTTTTGTGCGAGTGTTGGGTCGTTTTTCAAAAGCTCTGCTGCCTCGTCTTCAAAAACATAGTTACTGAAATACTCCTTCTGCTGCAGGATCGCATCAAAGAATCCCCATGCAAAAAATGCATCCGGCGCCATTGGTTCTAAAGTCTCCACCAGGTAACGTTTTGCTCTCTGAGTTACCGGAACGATGTAATCACCTTTCAGAAGCCTGATCGTTTTGGTGTCGAGACGCGCAGTTACGTCAGTGTGTAAATAATGTCCTTCGTATGGACGTTTGCCTGTTTCATAATTCTCGATGTAATATGCTCCGACCTGCATGGTAGAATCCTTTTCAAGCTGCTGCATTACCACACCGTTCATCTTCAGGCGTTCTATTACTCTTGTCCACGCCTGGCCAATTACATAAGCTTTCGGCACTGCCATTTCCTGCTTTGGTACATAGGTGTCCATCAGTTGCACCTCTTTGGTATATGGTTTACTCTTGTCGTAAAACAATCGTGGCTGACCTGACACTTCACTTGGTTTGTAACCAGACTCATAGCCCTTGAATGTTATGGAAGTTTTGGCGGATGTATCCACCATCCATTCGGTAGTTAGCGCGCTTTCGTTGAGCAAAGCAAGCCTGTCTTGTTGCCTGGTTGCTTTGATGTCTGCTGCGTGCTCGCTGCTCACTTTGATCAGGGTTTGCATCAGCGCATAAGTGGCATTTACCCTGTCTTTAAATGGTTTGAGCATATGTGTTTCAGGTACAAAGCCATAGGTCTGGAATAAAGTAGTAAAACCACTTGCAAACCTTGGCCCTTCATGAAACCCTATCCAGCCTTTTTCGGGAGTATGCCCCCAATGGTTGACATAGGGTACCAGGTCATACCCCCGCTTCTTCATGTCTCCATATATCTGTGCCTCCAATATCTCTTTCAAATACGCACCCATCTTACCGCCGAGCTTGTTGTGTTGTGTAGATAGCAGCGTCATCACATGTTGGTAATCGGCACCATTGCTTACATGATTATCGATAAATACTTCCGGGTCCAGTTTATGGAATAGCTGAACCAGGCTTTGTGTTTCTTTCGCATCTAGCTTGATAAAGTCGCGGTTGAGATCAAGGTTCTGCGCATTGCCGCGGAAGCCATATTCTTCTGGGCCGTTTTGGTTGGCCCTGCTGTAACTGCCACGGTTCAGTGCGCCCCCGATATTGAAAACCGGCACCACTGCCAGCATTACGTTATCTGGTATTTTGATTTTACCCCCTGCGGCGTCTCGCAATAGCATCATACTGGCGTCTATACCATCCGGCTCGCCAGGGTGAATTCCGTTGTTGACGAGGATGATAATATTGCCCCTATTTTTCCACGCATTCAAATCGAAATCTCCGCGGTTATTGTAGAAAACTACATGTAGCGGATAACTAACATCTGTGGGCCCGGATTCAGCCATGCTTATCGTATTGAATTTCTTGTCCAGCTGTTCATAGAATGATATGGCCTGTCGATAGGTTGCAGAACGCAGGCCTTTGCTTTGTTCAAACGGCGTAACAAAGCTCTGACCAAATGCAGCGTGGGAATAG